>NZ_JAGUUD010000024.1:0-84351 GCF_020177535.1 Paraburkholderia sp. XV
CCGCCCCGCACAGGGGCGACGCGTGAAGCACGCTAACGTAACGCGGATGCCAGCGAGAGCAAAGGCAAACCGCGAACGCCAGCGCAGAGCAAACCGCATCTGCCAGCGCAAACCCCAACCCAGCGTCGCAGACAAAAAAAACTCAGAAGTTATGCTTCAGCCCGAGAGTCACAGACACCTGCTTATCCGTCGTGGAATTCGGCAGATTAGGAATCTGCGCATAATTCACGCTCTGTCCGGTGACAGGATCCGTCCCAATCCCACTGCCAGCGGCTTTCTGAAAAATCCCAACCGCATACAACGTCGTCCGCTTGGACAAACTATACGTCGCCCCAAGATTGACCTGATGAAATTTCGGCGACCCGCTGACATCGGTTTTCATCGAGTTATAGATATACGCAGCCCCGAGCGTAAAAGCGGGCGACAACGCATACGTCGCATTCACCTCGACGATATCGAACCGCACATCCGCGCCTTGCGGCAGTGTGGCGCTCGCAAAGTACTGGCTATCATCCAGCCGCGTATGCGTATAAACCAGTCCAAAAGTCGCTGGCCCGAAGGTATAAGACCCACCCACACCAAACGCTTTCAACGAATGCGCATTCTGCAACTCACAGTACATTGCAGTCGGATTCGAGCACGCAAAATCCCCGATATAACCCTGCTCGCCGCCTAGCGCAGCATCGAGCGGATTATTCAGATCGAGATAGCCGACCCCGAACGAGAAGGGCGCATTGTTGTAACTGGCAGAAACAGCCCAGCCACGCTTCTGCGAAAAATCACCCGCCACGCCGCCCAGCGAATACGTGCCGCTCACAGAAAAACCCGCAATCGTAGGACTGACATACTGCACCGCATTGTTCAGATTTAGCGCGGCATTCAGATTATCGACGTCGCCGATATGCGACCCATACAACGTGGCCCACGTAATACTCGAAGCATATGGCGCCAGTGCATTCGTGTACGAATCGAACTGACGGCCGAACGTCAGCGTGCCGTACTGCTCGTTGGTCAACCCGACCCACGCATTCTGATTGAAGAGCGTGCCGCCCTGAACGAAACTACCGCTTCCCGTGTAGAAGCTGTTCTCGAGCTTGAAGGTCACCGACGTGCCGCCGCCAATATCTTCACTCCCGGTCAACCCAAATCGCGAAGGCGCAGAATTCCCGCCCGTGAACTGAAAATTGTGTCCGCCGCCGACGCTGCCATCCGCATGCGTGACCTGCTGGTTATTCGTGTACGTGATGCCCGCGTCGACATCGCCATACAACGTGACGCTGCTCTCCGCATGCGCCATGCCGGGCGCAGTCATCGCAGCCATGGCGCCCGCGAGCGCGGCCACCGCCGCCGCGATGGTGCGCGGCGTCGTCCTGTATTTCATGTCTCTTCCCCTTTGTCTTATCCGTCTGCTTCGTGAGCGTGCGATCCGGCTGCCTTGCCCGTCTAAACCTCAAAGCGCAATGCTAAAAGCGCTTCGGCAAGGCAGCGCCCGAACCCTCACGCGTAATTGATCATCACGGACTTGCTTTCCGTGTACTGCTCGATGACAGCGCGTCCCAGCTCACGGCCAAAGCCCGATTGCTTCACGCCGCCGAACGGCAGCGCGTTGTCGAGCAGCGAGTGGCAATTGACCCACACCGTGCCCGCCGCGATGCGCGGAATCAGCTTATGAACGGCCGACATGTCGTTCGACCAGATACTCGCGCCAAGACCATACGGCGTGTCGTTGGCGAGTTGCACGGCGCTGTCGATCTCGTCGAACGGCATCGCAACCAGCACCGGCCCGAAGATCTCTTCGCGCACCACGCGCATCGTCTGGTTCGTGTCGACCATCACGGTCGGCTCGACGAAGAAGCCCGGCTTGTCGATGATCTTGCCGCCCGCAGCGGCGCGCGCGCCTTCCGCGAAGCCCGAGTCGATATAGCCGCACACGCGCTCGCGCTGCTTCGCGGACACCAGCGGGCCGATCAGCGTCGACGGGTCCATGCCCGCGCCGACCTTCAGGCTCTTCGCGATCTGCGCGACGCCGTCGATCACCTTGTCGAACACCTTGCTGTGGATATAGACGCGCGAGCCAGCCGTGCACACCTGGCCCGAGTTGAAGAAGATCGCGTTCGCGACGCCTTGCGCAGCCTTGTCGATATCGACATCGGGCAGCACGATCACAGGCGACTTGCCACCCAGTTCGAGCGACATGCGCGTCATGTTGTCGAGCGCCGCGTGGCCAATCAGCTTGCCCGTCTGCGTCGAGCCTGTGAAGGCAATCTTGTCGATGCGCGGATCGCGCGACAGCGCCGCGCCCGCCGTATGCCCATAACCCGTGACGATGTTGACGACGCCGTCCGGAAAGCCCGCTTCGCGGATCAGTTCGCCAAGCCGCAAGGCGGTGAGGGGCGTATCTTCGGCGGGCTTCAGCACGACGGTGCAGCCCGTCGCGAGCGCGGGTGCGAGCTTCCACGCGGCCATCAGCAGCGGGAAATTCCACGGGATGATCGCGCCGACCACGCCGACCGGTTCCTTGCGTGTGTAGGCAAACACTTCGCTGTCCGGCATGTACGGCATGCCCGCATCGATCACGCTGCCTTCGATCTTCGTCGCCCAGCCGGCCATATAGCGGAAGCACTGCGCCGCCATCGACACGTCGAGACCTTGTGCGACCATCACCGGTTTGCCGTTGTCGAGCGATTCGATTTCCGCGAGCTCGCGCGCATTCGCTTCGACGAGATCGGCGAGCTTCAGCAGCAGACGTTCGCGGTCGGTGGTTTTCATCGTGCGCCACGGGCCGGCGTCGAACGCGCGGCGTGCGGCGGCGACGGCTTGCTGGACGTCGTGCTCGTTCGCTTCAGGCACGCGCGTGAGGACGGCGCCGTCGGCGGGATTCACGACGTCGAGCGTGCGGCCCGACGATGCATCCGTCCACTCCGCGCCGATCAGCATCTTCTTCGGCTTCGCGATGAACGCCTGCGTTGCGGCGAGCAGCGGGAAGGTGTGAGTCGTCTCCATGTTCGATTCCTTTGATAGGGGATGTTCAGTAGCGGTCCGCGACGCCCTTGATGCCGCGCTCGTGCAGATCGCGAATCAGTCCGGCGCGCACGGTCGCGACATCGGAGAGAGCGGGGCGGCGGCGTGCGGAGACTTCGGCAGCCGTGTAGGGCTTGAAGTCTTTCGGCAGCGCTTCGTGGTTCATCGTCGTGAGCAACCAGTTCAGCACGTCGGCGAGTTCCTGATCGGAGAGCGCCGAGTTCGATGCGCCCGGCACGCGCATCACATACTCGCGCCCGGCGGGCAGATGCTCGAAATAGCCAAGCGAGTGCGCGAGCGGCGGCACCTTGCCGGGAATCCCGCCGCCCGTCGCCGTGTGACAGCCCATGCAATTGAGCACCCAGTGCTGCTGCGCGAGCGATGCGTCGGCGCTGCCTTGCGCATTGGCGGGCGAGGGCGGCGCGAGCGTCGCGGCGCACGCGATGAGCAGCATCGACATGCGCCGCGCTGCGCCGACCCACAACGCCGCCGATGAAACCGCGCGCGCGCCGCGCACGGGCTGCTGCGTGGGCACGCGGTCGCCGGCACGAGACACGCGAGCGGCGTTCATAGGCCGAGTCCCTTCGTGACGACGGCGCGCTGCGTATGGACGGCGGCGCTGTCCATCGTCTGGGCGCGTGCCGCCTTGATGTCGGCGGCCGTGAACGGCTTCGCGTCGCCGTGCTGCGCGTTCAGATCGAACACGACATAGTTCAACACCTGCGCCAGGTCTTCGTCGCTTGCGCTCGCGAAGCTCGGCATCTTGAAGTTGTAGCTCTTGTCGTGAACCTTGATCTCGCCGAACATGCCGTGCACGAGTGTCGACGTCAGTTGCGCGCGGCCCGGCGCCGTTGTCGAATACTTGCCCGGGTACTCGGTGAGCGGCGGCGCGAGTCCGTCCTGGCCTTTGCCGCCAGCCTGGTGGCACACCGCGCACTGCGCGTCGAACATGCTCTTGCCGGCGGGGTAGTGCACGGTCTGCGCGAACGCGATACCCGGCATCGTCAACGACGCAGCCGCCGCAACACAGGCGGCCGCGATTTTCCCAGCGGGCCTTGAAAAATGCGTCACTTTCATTGCTTTGCTGCTCCAAGCAGGACCGAAACCGAACAGTGATAGTTCGAATTGCCGTTCGCCATGCACCAGTTGATGTCGTTGTCGAGCGACAGCTTGTAAAGCGGCTTCTCGCGTTCGTTGCGGTTGCAGAAGCACTTGCCGCACGAGGTTTTGCCGCAGCAGTCGTTGTACGAGACGATGTAGTCGGTGCCGTCGTGCGGATTGCGGCAAGTGCCGATCCACGTGATCGGCGAAGGCGTCGTGCCCGGCGGGCAGCTGCTCGACGTGCCGCCGCAGCAGCTGCAGAGCCAGCCGTCGATGGCGCAGTACTTCCAGTAATCGCAGCTCATCGGATCGTCGCTGGCGCCCGACGCGCCCGATGCGCCCGATGCAGCCGACGCAGCATCGGCTGCATAGGCCGTGCGATCGACGGGCAGCAGCGGCAGCATCGCCGAGCCGACCAGCACGCGGCCTAGCTTCGCCATCGCGCTGCGCCGCGAACTGCGCTGCGCGACGCCGCGCGCCGACTTCTCGAACCATGAATCAAAAACGCCCATGTGATTGTTCTCCGCTCAGGTTGTCAGTGGGTTCGATGCGTCAAGCGTGCTGTTCGTGGCGATGATCGCCGTGCACGAACTCCTGCAGCGACGCGACGCCGCGTTCCTTCGCTTCGAACAGGCTTTCCAGATGCTCGCGCGTATTGACGAGACCCTTGGCGCGCACCTTGCCGCTGTCGTCGAGCAACACGGCATACGGCAGCTTGCCGATCTGATACGCCATGCCCAGTTCCTGCGACAGCACATACGGGAAGCGGTCGAGGTTCTGCTTCTGTGCGAAGCGCTGATGCTCGGCGAGGTCGCCGTCGCTGGCGAGCACGATGTTGACGGGCGTGGTTTCGCTCGATTGCAGCGAAGGCAGCAGCGGCAACAGCTTCTTGCAGACGGGGCACGTCGGCGACAGGAAGAACAGCAGCGTGGCCTTGCCTTGCGCGTCGATGCCGCCTACCTTCACTTGCTGGCCGCGAATATCGGACAGTTCGAAGGTCGGTGCAATCGCGCCGACAGCGGGGCCCTTGTCGATCATCAATGCGCCTGCGGGCATGATGCGTTCGTACAGGATGCCGACCTGGCGAACCAGCGCGAGACAGATCGCGCCGAGCGCGAGAACGGCGATCCACAGGAGCGCGGTGGAAACAGTGAGAGCGGTTTGCATCATGAATTCCTCAAGTGAGAAAGGCGCGGCACGTTGGCCAGCAGCACGTCGAAAATGAGCAGTGCGCAGACGATCAGCAGCACGGCGAAGAACAGCGTCAGGTAGTCGAACCACACGATCGAACGCGTCGCGGGTTCGATGAACGCGGTCGCGGCGAGCGCGGCGAGCAGCACCGCGCGCGCGACATGAAACCAGCCGATGCCGCGCGGCGCATTCGCTTGCGTTGCCGATTGCGTCGCGGCAAAGCCCGAGCAGCCGCAGTCGATATCGGTGTGGCCGCGCAGGATGTTGAACGCGAGCCCCGCCGCGAAGGCGAGCAGCAGCGCGACCAGCACGATCGCGCCGATGACGCGCGTATCGGGGAACAGCAGCGCGGCGGCGCCCACCGTTTCCGCTGCCGCGATCGCGATGGCGGCGGGTGCCGTCAACGCGTCGGGCAACAGGCGGTAGTCGCCGAGCGCCTGACGGAACGCGGCAGGACGCCGCCATTTGGCGACGGCGCCCAGCAGCACGACAATCGCCGTGCTGGCCTGCGCGCCCGTTGCGAGTACAGGATCGAGCATCATGTCGGCCTCACGGATTGACGAGCAGCGACGACGTATTGCCGACCTGCTTTTCGACGTGCTGCAGCTTGCCCGTGCGCGCATCCATCACGACGAGATCCGACGTGCCCGTAATGCCGTAGAACAGCGGCTTGTCGTCGTCGCTGACCTGGATCGAGGCGATCGGGTCGATCTTCTGCTGCGACAGGTCCCAGCGCGCGATGCGCTTTTTCGTTTGCAGGTCGTACACCCAGACTTCCGAGCCGGGGTCCTTGTGCGTGCCTTCGCCGCCCTTGTGCATCGCGACGTAATAGCGATGCAGCTTCGTCTGCACGGCCGTCTGCTGCATGCCGCCCGGACGCCAGCCTTCGGCGCGCTCGGCATCCGTCAGCAGCGACCACGGTTTGCCGAACACGGGCTTGTCGCCGCGGAAGTCGGCGGTGCGCACCATGCCGTGGAAAGTCGTGAACAGATAGCCGCCCTGGTACGGCGATGCGTTGATGTAGGCGGGGTCCTTGTCGACGTCGATGAACGCGTCTGACATCGTGCGCTTCGCTTCCTTGCCGTTCGCGTCGAGCGTGATGGTGAGCGCCTTGCCGCTTTCGCACAGGCCCGTGAAGCGGTCGTTGCCCGACGGAAACGCGAGCACGCAGGCCGCCATATCGACTTCCGACAGCACCTTCTTCGACGCGACGTCGATCACCGTCACCGATGCGGCGGGCGTGATGTTCGTCACGTAAAGACGCTTGCCGTCCGCGCTGAACGTCGTGTTGTACGGCGACGGCACGTGCTGGCCGTGCTTGGGCGGAATCACGATTTCGCCTGTGTGATCGAGCGTCGCGTTGTCGGTCATCTCGACGACGTCGGTGCGCTCGCCGTGCGAGCCGCGCGCGAAATACGTGGTCGCGACGAAGCTCGTCTTGTGGTCCGGCGAGATCGCGAAGCCCGGCGCGAAGCCTGCGTCGATCTGGCCGAGCAGCTTCTTCGCATCGGCGTCGTACAGATAGATGCGTGCGTCCGTCATCGACGGCATCGAAATATCGACGACGAATACCTCATGCGGATGCCAGGGCGGCAGCTTCTGCACGGTCAGTTCTTCGGGCTTTTCGATTGCGTGCGCACTGCCGATGCATGCCGCAGCAAATGACAGCGTCGCCGCGATGGACGCGGTTCGTCGCCTTATTCTCATGTCGCCTCCGTTAGAGATTCACGTTGTGTGAGGCGACTGTAGATCGACGAAAAATCGGGCCAACGCCGAAACCGGCAAGGCGTGCGTGCCGATTTGGGATATTGGTAGCCTTGCTGAAAGGGATGTAGGGCGGGTGTTGGGTTAGGCGCGGTGCTGCTGTTGCGGGTTAGGGTTTGTTTCTAGGCATTTTCTAACCGTGCACGAGTTGTCAGACATCGTGGGTTGCGGCGACGTATTCAGCCGTTGTTTTGCTGGCTTCGCCGTTCGAGCCTGTTACGCATCTGGCCGGCAACGAATGCGCTGATCGTCATCAGGAGATAGACGGCGACGAGATCGTGGCGCCACGCATCCAGGGCGAGTTGATGAGCAACCAGCTTCGGATCGGGTGCGGGCAATGTGAAGCGCTTTGTCTCGACGGTTCGCATCATCTGGATAAAACCCGCCGCGGACAGCAGCGGCAAGAGGATGGCGAACGTAAGCAATGCGGGCTTCATGCGTTGCGCCAACGGATGATGGCGCAAGCGGAACCACAATCCGAGGCATCCATGTACCCAGCCGGGCGCGAGCAGCGCAAGCTGCAGTCCCTGCGTGCCGCTCGTGAGCAGCGTGATGACGACACGCTCGTAGTTCGGCTCGAAGCCATAGAGCGTGGAGGCCAGCCGGGTCGTCACCGCGTGGCGGATCAGCAGCAGCGGCAGGCTGAGGCCCGCCCAGAGGCGGACCCAGTCGGCCCCGGGTAGCGTCCATTGGCGGCGCGTGTAGATCGTATGCAGCGCGAGCCAAAAGTGCAGCGCTGCCGCACCGTACAGCGCGAATGTGCCCGGGACGCTACGCCAGAGCCACAACGCCAACTGCAGCGCGCGCCCGGCAAGCTCCAGTGACCAGACGGCGAGCGCGTGATTGATCAGATGGAGGAAGAGATAGGTCAGCAACACGATGCCCGACCCGAGCTGAAGACGGCGCAGAACGGATTGCACTCGAAGCCTCAATTCACGGATGTGCGGGCCTGGCCCGACGCGCAGTCATCCGGGGTCGCCGTGCGTTGACATACCGATTCGGCGAATCGCGATAACGCCGAAATCGAGCCGCATACGCTGTGGTATTCCTCGCGGCCGATTCTGCCATCGAGGATGACTGTCAGTCCCGATTCACGGGCCAGGTCGATGATGTCCATTTCGATTCCCCAATTCGTGTGTCCTGCCTGCCAGACCGTCCACATGCGCTGGATATTCCGCACTAAAAGGTCAGCGCATGAGTCGACGCAGCAACAGCAGTTCATGTTTCGGGAATAGAACGGACGTCATCTCAGTCTAGTGCTTGAACCCAGCCGGCGGAGGTCCACTGGGTGATTCGGCGGTCTATACCTTCTGAACCCCCAATCGAGAGCACATCATGTCATCCGATACGCCTTCCAATCCGTCGCGCCGCAGCGCGTTGAAATGCCTCGCCTATGGCGGCGCCGGCACCCTGTTCGTCCTTGCAGGCGGCATTCTCACCCCTGTCGAGTTAGCGCTCGCCGCCGGTACGGCCGACAAGCCGGCATCTTCAGGCGTGCCCTTGTTCCTTCAGATCAGCGACACACATATCGGCTTCAACAAGGAAGCCAATCCGGATGTCGCCGGTACGCTCAAGGAGACGATCGACTTCGTCAACGCGATGCCCGTCAAGCCAGCACTGACGATACACACGGGCGATATCACGCACCTCTCGAAGGCCGCGGAATTCGATCTCGCGGCCCAATTGCTGTCGGGGCTGAATATCACTGAACTGCACACCGTGCCTGGTGAGCACGATGTGACAGACGGACCGGGAACCGAGTACTTCCAGCGCTTCGGCAAAGCCTCGGACAACAAGGGGTACTACAGCTTCGATCACAACGGCGTGCATTTCATCGGGCTCGTCAATGTGATGCACTTCAAACCGAATGGTTTAGGGAGCCTTGGCGACGACCAGCTTGAATGGTTGGAAAGCGATCTGAAAGGGCGCTCGTCGAGTACACCGATCGTTGTGTTTGCACACATGCCGATGTGGACAATTTACGAACCATGGGGATGGGGCACGGGCGACGCTGGCCGCGCGATGGACTACCTGAAGCGGTTCGGCTCGGTCACCGTGCTGAATGGACATATCCATCAGATCGTGTCCAAGGTAGAGGGGAATATTACTTTCCATACCGCGCGCTCGACCGCGTATCCGCAACCGACGGCCGGAAACGGGCCTGGGCCCATGCCGCTCAAGGTGGCGAGCGATCAGCTTGCCAGCATGCTTGGCGTGACCAGCATCAAGATCTCGCGTCATCCGCTCAAGGCGACGCTGTCCGACGCGACGCTCGTCTGATTGCAATCACCCTCTACTTATCTACTTATCTACTTATCAAGCAAGGAACGGGATCATGCTATCTGCCATCTTTCGTCGTACGCTGGTTGTCTCTGTTGGAGTCGGGATGATCGCGGCGGCATTCACTTCAGGGACGACTGTCGCGCAGGCGCAGGAGGCCAATGCTGTCGTTATCAAGAATTTCATGTTTTCACCGATGTCCACCACGATTAAAGCGGGTTCGACGGTGACCTGGAAAAATCTGGACGGCGAACCGCATACCGTGGTTAGCGACTCCGGCCTGTTTCGCTCCGCCGCGCTGGATCAGAACGAGACTTATCAGTTCAGGTTCGACAAGCCTGGTGTCTACAACGTGTTTTGCGGCATACATCCGAACATGAAGGAAGTCATTACCGTGCAGTAGAGCAGATCGGATCGAGCTTAAGAGGCGGAACCCCGACGTTGACCTTTTAAACCTTGCCGCTCATCCGGTCCATCATCGCGAGCAAATCCGTCAGGGTCTTTTTGCACCTGGCCTGGCTGGGTGAACTTTCGCGAAGGGCCGTGAGCGCGTCGTCGATCGACTTGTCGAGTTTGTGCCAGTCGGCGGCGGCGCGTGGCTTCAGTCCCGCTTCGGCCTCGTCCCACGACGTTTCCAGATCCTTGATCCGCTTTTTCGCGCCCGCGAGGTCGTTGGCGTCGACCAGCTTCGAGGTGTCGACAACGATCACGCGGAACTTCTGTACCTCGATCAACGAGCCGGACATCATGAATGAGGATAAGTCATGGCACATCGGCACGCTTAGGTGATGACGGTATGCGTTCGTTCCTCTTTAAAAAGAGCGAATTGCCTGTCAAGAAACGTTTTGAATAAATCAATCCTTTCCTTATGCAATTCTTAAGAAATCGAGAGAGGATGCGACGCCATTCGGCGCCAGGGCTCTATTTGTGGGTCGTGATTTTCATTCTCATGAATTCGGTTAAACGAAAGGGAAAAGTCATTCCGATGACGTATTAAACGGGCACATTACCTCGCTGCAGTCACTTCGAATTCAAACATTCAGTGAGGTGGAAATGAGTCGTCTTATCAGGCAAATGGGAGCAGGCATCCTGGCGGCAACGATTGCGCTTCCGATGATCGTTCATGCTGGCGATGACAAGGAACATGGTCACGATCACGACCGGCGCGACGCCGACGTGCGACGGGTTTTGCTGATCAGTGTGGATGGTCTCCACGAGCAGGATGTGGCGCGTTGCATTGCCGCTAATACGTGTCCGAATCTGGCTTTGCTGGCGAAGTCCGGCGTAACGTACTCCAATGCTTATACGCCTGGACTCTCCGACTCGTTTCCTGGCCTGGCGGCGCTCGTGACGGGCGGCTCGCCGAAATCGGCGGGACTGTTCTATGACGTTTCGTACGATCGCACGCTTTACGCGCCGTCAGACCCGACTTGCAAGGGCAAGCAAGGTTGGAATGTCGTATTCGACGAAACCACGGGCATAGACGCAGAGAACGGCGGGGCGCTTACGCATCTCGACGGAGGAGGCGCCTTCAATCCGCAAGCGATTCCACACGCAAAGACAAATGGCGTGTGCGTGCCCGTTTATCCACATAACTATCTGAAGACGAACACGATCTTCGAGGCCGTCAAGCAGCACGTCGACGGTGCACGCACGGCTTGGGCCGACAAGCATGCGTGGGGCTATGACTGGTTAAATGGTCCGTCAGGCAAGGGCGTCGACGATCTGTCACGTACCGAGATCAACTCGATCGATCCGGCGACGGGCACGAACTACACCGACGCATACGCGCATACCGAACAGTTCGATAACCTGCATGTTCAGTCCATCATCAATGAGATCGACGGAAAGGACTCAACGGGCAAGCAAAACACCGTTGTGCCGACCTTGTTCGGTACGAACTTTCAGACATTGAGCGTTGCGCAGAAGGCGCCCGTCGCGTCCGGCGGCGGCTATCTCGATGCGAGCTTTACTCCGGGCAAGCAGGTGACGGACGCGATTGCCTATGTCGACAATGCGCTTGGAAAGATGGTCGATGCACTGAAGTCGAGAGATCTCGCGAAGTCGACGATGGTGATCGTAACGGCCAAACACGGCCAGTCGCCCAGCGACCACACCAGGCTGGTCAAGAACGGCGACACGCTGGTGGGCCTGCTCGAAGCGCATAACTATCTCGATCCGAACGGCCGCTTTGGGCAAAACAGCACGACGACGGGCAACCTGAATGACGGGACGGGTCTCGTCGGCACGGGCTTCGCGCAAACCGACGATGTCGGTCTCATCTGGCTGCGGGACCAGAGCCAGGTTCAGGATGTCGTGTCGACGCTGAAGGCCAACCTGGGTTGCAACGCGCCAGGAATCTGCGCTGACGGGCCGCAGGCTTACATCCTTTCGGGACCGCGGCTCGCGGCGCTATTTGGCGACCCGGCATATGGACGCACGCCCGATATCATCGTGCAGCCCAACCCCGGTGTTATTTACACATCGAGCAAAGCGAAAGACGAGGAGCATGGCGGGAACGCGCCGGACGACAGCCATCTGGGCCTGATCGTCGCGTATCCCGATGGACATCATCATGAAAGGCATGTCGATCGCCGCGTCAGCACCACACAGGTTGCACCTACGATCTTGCGCGCACTCGGGCTGGACCCGAAATCGTTGCAGTCCGTTCGTATGGAGGGCACCCGGCCGCTACCGGGGTTGGGAAAGGATGACGATTGACCGGGATGCCTGATGCGGCTCGACTGCTGCTTGCGAGCATTTGAAGATTGCGTACCTCAAATGTGCGGTTTGCTTCGGCTTGGTCGCATGGCGCTTCGTGCCGATACTGTCAGGCAGGTTTAAATGCCACTGGTCCAGTGGGCCAGTGGCATTGCACTGATTCAGGGTGCTCGTACGTTCTTTGCGTTGTCGAAGACGGTTTTATTTTCAGCCTCGTCACTTACTGACGGCGGTGGACCTGCTTCACGAGCCGGCCATCACCATATTCCCGAATCACACGCGCGATGATGACCCGATAGCCATCCAGCCAGCGGCTTTGCTTCGCTTTCGCCTCGACGTGCACGGGATGCCGGATCAGTTGTAGCAATGCCTCTTCCGATTCCCAGTAATAGACGTTCTGGGTCAATCCTTCACTGGCGTTTTCCCACGTCTCCTCACTCACATATCCCGGAATGGACCGAGCCACTGCGGTAATCCGCTGATCGAGTTCATGAAATGCCTCGTCGTATTGACCGGCCCGAAAAATGAAGGTGGAAGAGTACATTGCATTATCTGAAGAACGTTGAGCGATGCCGACCGCTCTTTATGGTTGCTTCGTCGGGACCCCGGCGAGCATGGCATCGGCAAGCTGGGATTCGCCATTCGACTTGAGTGCTTCGGCAGCACCGTGGATATCTCGCGCTTCCTTGTTCTGACTGAGCTTGCTCTTACCGACAAGACGCGTGATCTCAACCTGAATACCGACGATCGCCTTTACCATCGCATCCACGTAGTCCTTCGGTGCGTCGCCCATCTTCCAGGGTTTCGGTTCCGATGCCTCATGTGTGCGAGTGAGGCGGCCCACTAAGCCTCGCACGTAGCGCTCATCATCGAGAATCGTCATGCGGCCGTGCGCATGCACAACCATGTAGTTCCAGGTCGGCACCTGTTTGTGCAGTTCGTGCTTGCTCGGATACCAGTTCGGAGAAATATAGGCGTCGCCCGCATGGAACACGACGAGGACCTCGTCGCCGTTCGCGACCTCCTGCCATACCGGGTTGGCCCGCGCCACATGCGCACGCAGCACGCCGAGTTCGCCGTCCTCTGCTGCAAGTTCGAACGGAATGTGATTGGCGTCGAGTCCGCTGCTACCGTGCGTGATCAACGTGCCAAACGGATGTTGAACGATGCGGGAGTGCAAAACTTCCTTCCGGGTTTCGGCAAAGTGGGCAGGTACGTACATACGCGGTCTCTGGCTGCTAAGGACGATGGGTTGGTATCACAGCGGTCCTTCCAGTTTGCGGTAAAAGTGGTTTATTCTGAAGGACCAGTTTATTAAATTTCCAGTGAACCAGAATTATGGCGAGAACTGCGCGTGACGCGGACATGCCGTCGCTTGGCGCGCTCGATCGCACGGCTGGCAATCTGAGCCGTCAAATTGCGGAGGCGCTGCGGGAGGCCGTGCGCAAGGGCGACATCGGAGCCGGAGACGGACTGCCGTCATCGCGTTCGCTCGCTGCCTCACTTCGCGTGGCGAGAGGGACAGTGATCGAGGCCTACGAGCAATTGCTTGCCGAAGGGTTTCTGGAATCGAAAGCGGGAGCGGGAACGCATGTCGCCCAAGCCCTGGCGGAGTCGCAGTCGGTCAGCGCACCCGAGGCGATCCAGGAGCCGCCAACGAAGTCCGGGCTACCCGCGCGCGCCCTGGCGTTCGCCCAGATCGCACGAGAGTTTCGTCCGCTCGAGCCGATCCCCTTCGCGATATCTGTCCCAGTCGGGTTGACCGCGCCCGGCAATATCTGGCGCCGCCTGGGTAACCGGGTACGCGCAAGGGGCCCGGGTGCGCCCACGGGATACGCCGATCCTTTGGGCGCGTTGCCCCTTCGAGAAGCGATCGCAGCCTATGTGCGAAGGTCCCGCTCCGTGCGGTGCGAGCCGGACCAGGTCATCGTGACCAGCGGTACCCAGCAAGGACTGTTTCTCGCGAGTCAGGTCCTGCTTGGTCCGGGCGATCAGGCGTGGGTCGAGAATCCCGCTTACCGTGGCGTCACCGCCATACTGGAAAACATCGGCTATCGCGAGGGCGTGATCCGTGTGCCCGTTGACGCCGAGGGTCTCGATGTCGAGGCTGGCATCAACATGGCCCCGCATGCACGCGCGGCATTCGTCACGCCGTCCCATCAGTACCCTTTGGGAATGCCTTTGAGCATGGCCCGGCGCACGGCCTTGCTCGCGTGGGCACGCGGCAGCGATGCGTGGGTAGTCGAGGATGACTATGACAGCGAGCTCCGTTACGAGGGCTATCCGTTTCCGGCCCTGCAGGGCTTGGCGCCGGACCGCGTGATCTATCTCGGTACGTTCAGCAAGATTCTGTTTCCGTCCCTGCGGTTGGGCTATCTGATCGTCCCGCGCAATCTCGTCGATGCGTTCTGCGGTGCCCGCGTGCTCATGGACCGCCACCCTCCGACTGCCGATCAGCACGTGCTCGCCGCTTTCATGGCGGAAGGACATCTGGAACGGCACATACGCAAGGTTCGCAATGTCTACGCCGAACATCGGCGTCAACTCATCGATACCCTCGAAGCTTTGCTCCCCGCTGATCTCGCGTGGATCGAGCCCGGCGATCAGGGGATGCACCTCGTGCTCTGGCTCGCAGACGGGCTGGACGACCGGGAGCTTGTCGGGCGCGCCGCCGGAGAGGGCGTCGCGGTACGTGCCGTGTCGCCCATGTTCGCGCCGCAGACGGGACGGCCGGGCCTTGTTCTTGGCTTCGGAGGGTTCAGCAGCGAGCAGATGAGGGCCGCTGCTGAGCGCCTGGCGGCGGTCATCGCGGGTTCACGAGAGGGAAAGCCTCGGCGCAGATAGCCTGGGCATACCAGCACATCGAAGGTCCGGCTCGGGGGCGGCCAGAGACGCTCACAGACTTCAGGCGAGTGTCTCGCACGTCCCTTGTCGCCACGGATCAATTGCGCACTCGCCCTGACCGGGCGATGGCCAGGACCTGCTTCGCCGCCAATCCCGGCGAGGCATGAAACCGAAGCGGCCTTGTGCGGTTCATTTCACCTGGGCCTGTTGGCATTCATCGTGATACCAGCGATCGACCTGGCTTTGCGCAGCCTGCAGATCTTCCGGGTAGTACGGATCGAACCACCGGGACGGGTCGTAACCCGCTTGCCTGAGCGCTGCCAGTTCGCTGAGGTTGCGCTGGCGGGTGAGGGGCGCATGGTTCCGAAGCTCGGTCAGGTCGCGGCACTGGGCGGCGCTCAGATGCGTTGCGCCTCCCGGCATGCCGCCTGCGGCACAGCCAGCGAGCAAGAGCGTCAACGCCGCCAGCGACGCGCGGATCTCTGAACTCCTCATGTGCTTTCCCCTTGGACGAATCGAACGTGTAAGCAGATAGACGGGCCTGCAGGGGCATGCCACGCGAGCCGCACGCTACTGTATTGCGATGGTTGATTGTCCCCGAAAAAGCCCGCGAAGCAACAGATGAAGCTGGGCAGCCTGCCGCGCGGCGCCCGTTTCCAGGTAGCGGCGGCGGGTAGCGATCCAGCGGGTGTGCAGACGACGATCCGCTCGATGCGTATCTCCGCACCGGGCGATGGTTCGTGGACGTCCTATTTGGGGCAGGCGCTTCGCACGGAACTCGCTACGTCAGGCAACTATGACGCGAACGCGGCGGCGCGCATCGAGGCGACACTCTCCGAAGTCCGTATTGCCGACGGCCAGGCGCAGGTCACCGGCCACTTCGTGGTCCGGCAGGGGCCGTCGGTACGTTACGACAAGGTGCTGCACGCCGACGCGCACTGGGACTCGGCATTTCTCGGGGCGATCGCCGCGTCGAACGGTCTGAACCAGTCCACGGCGATTTTTCAGGCACTGCTGCGCAAGCTGTTCGACGATCCCGACTTCGCGGCCGCGTCGACGTAGCCTGCGTTATCCGCGCACGCGTGCTCTATGGTGGGCGCGAGTTCCGGCAATGGCCCGGCACCTTGCGCTCACCTCGCATGTCACGTTTTCGGCTTGAGCAGCACCTTGATCGAATCGAGCGAATTCGCGACTTTGATCGCCTCGTCCCATTGCTCCAGCGAAAACCCGTGCGTGACGATCCCTTTCGACGTGACGAGCCCGCGCGCCAGCAGATCGATGGCGATCGGATAGCAATACGGGCCGAGATGCGCGCCGCGCACGTCGAGTTCCTTACGGTCGCCGATGATCGACCAGTCTGTCGTCGTGTCGCTGCCGAACACGGAGAATTCGACGAAGCGCCCGAGCTTGCGGATCAGATCCAATCCCTGCGTGACACCCGACGGCGAGCCTGTCGTTTCGATATACACATCGCAACCATACTGATCAGTCAATGACCGGACGACACCGAGTGCATCGTCGGATGCCGGATTGATCGTCACGTCTGCGCCGTATTCGCGCGCGAGCGCGAGACGCTCGTCGACCAGATCGATCACCACCAGCTTTTTCGGCGTTTTCAGATGCGCGACCTGCACCATCATCAGGCCCAGCGGTCCCGCGCCCGCGATCACGACCACGTCGTCGAGCTGGATGTCGCCGCGATTGACGGTGTGAATCGCGCAGGCGAGCGGCTCGATGATCGCCGCATCTTCCAGCGATACGCCAAGGGGAATCTTGTGGACGATGGCCGTGGGCGGAAAGCGCATGTACTGGGCCATGCCGCCGTCGGCGACTTCCCGCTGGAAGCCGAAGATGTTGTGCACCTCGCACATCCAGTACTGGCCCGATCGGCAATAGCGGCACTTGTCGCACGGCACGATCTGTTCGGCAATCACGCGCTCGCCCAGCTGCACATTGAAATGCTCTGCCGCGCCCTCGCCGAGTTCCTCGACATAGCCGAAGAACTCGTGGCCCGGAATGACAGGCGCCTTGACCCACGGGTTCGGGCCGCCCCAGAACATCTTTGCGCCCGACCAGCATTTGCAGTCGCTCGCGCAGATGCCGCACGCGGCAATGCGTATCACCAGTTCGTTGCGCCCGGCGCGCGGGCGCGCCACCTGCTCGACGCGATAGTCCTTCGGCGCGCGGCAAACGATCGCCGTCATGGCTGACGCTGCATCCTGGGTCGCGTTCATGCTGCACCTCACGCTGGTTTGTTTGGCAAACGGGCAACCCGCACCGCTTGCGCGGTCACTCCATCACGATCTGCACCTTCACGTCGGTCGGATTGCCGCTCGCCGCTTCTTCGAAGGCCTTGATGCCGTCTGCGAAAGCGAACGAGCGCGAAATGAACGGCTTGACGTCGATGCGTCCCGACGCGATCAGTTGAATCGCGCGCGGAAAGATGTTCGCGTATCGGAACACGGACTCGACGCGCGCTTCCTTGATCTGCAACGCGACGATATCGAGCGGGACGGGATGCTGCGGCATGCCGACCAGCACGAGGCAGCCGCCGGGGCACAGCAGATCGACGATGCCGTCGAATGCTTTCTCGCTGCCGCTCGCTTCGAACACGATATTCGCGCCCCAGTCGTCCGTCGCGCGCCGCACCACTTCCTTGACGGATGCTTCGCGGATGTTGACGGCCGTCACACCCGGCGTGCTGCCGATCAACGCGAGCTTCTCCGGCACCATATCGCAGACGATCACGCGGCTGCATCCGCCCGCCAGCGCCGCGAGCACGCACATCATGCCGATCGTGCCGGCGCCCAGCACGACGGCGACGTCGCCCGGCTTGATGGCCGCTTTCTTCGCGGCCTGAAGTCCGATCGACAGCGGCTCGACGATGGCTCCTTCGGCAAAGCTCACGTTGTCGGGCAGCTTGTACGTGAACGCGGCAGGATGGACGACGAACGGCGCGAGGCAGCCGTGCACGGGCGGCGTCGCCCAGAAGCGCACCTTCGGGTCGAGGTTGTAGAGGCCCTCGCGCGATGCGCGCGAATCCATGTCGGGCACGCCGGGTTCCATGCAGACGCGGTCGCCGGGTTTCAGATGCTGCACGTCGTCGCCGACCTGCACGATGGTGCCTGCCGCCTCGTGCCCGAGCACCATCGGCTCGTTGACGACGAAGGGACCGATGCGTCCGTGCTGATAGTAGTGGATGTCGCTGCCGCAGATGCCGACCGTATGGACGCGGATGCGCACGTCGCGCGGTCCGACTGTCTGCGGCAGGCTGAACGGACGCAGGCTGATGCGTTGTGCGCCTTCGAGTACCAATGCTTCCATCGTCGTTCCTTTCGCAAGAGAGAGATTGATTGGCGGAGCCCAGCATTGGGCGCGCGCCGCGCGTGTTCAGCCGGCCTGGAAGCCGCCGTCCACGGCGAGGCTCACGCCGCTCACCATGGCCGACTCGTCGCTGAGCAGATAAGCGATCGTGCGCGCGACTTCGAGCGGCTGCACGAAGCGCTTCAGCGGAATGCGGGCGAGCATCGGCGCGGACTTTGCCGGGTCGCTCCATGCCTTCTCGGCCATCGGCGTCAGCGTGACGACCGGGTTCACCGTGTTCACGCGGATGCCGTGCGGACCCAGTTCGACGGCCATCACGCGCGTCAGGCCGTCGAGCGCGGCTTTCGATGCGCAATAGGCCGCGTGCAGCGGCAAGCCGACGGTGGCCGACAGGCTCGACACATTCACGATCGAGCCGCTCACGCCGCGCCCGATCATGCTGCGTGCGCATTGCTGCGCGACGATCATGGCGGCGCGCACGTTGACGGCCATGATGGTGTCGAAGGCCTCGACGCTCGTGTCGAGAAACGGTTGCAGTTCGACGATGCCTGCGCAGTTGACGAGCAGATCGACGGGCTGCGCCGCTTCCGCTGCGCCGCGTGCCGCGCCTGCATCGCCGAGATCGGCGCATAGCGTCGTGCAGCCGGTCTCGTCTTCGAGCGTGCGCAGATCGGCGGCCGAGCGGCTCAGCGCAATCACGCGCGCGCCCCGCCGCGCCAGCAGTTGCACCGTCGCGCGGCCGATGCCTTTGCCCGCGCCCGTGACGAGCACGGTCTTGCCGTCGAACTGCCGAGGGTCGTCGTGCGTGGACATCGCGGCTCCCTAAGTATTCAAGGTTCGTCGCATAGTCGGCGCGCCGTGTCTTCGTCCGTCACGAGCACCGACGCATAGCGGCCTCGCAACGCGGCGCGCGTCACATGAAACTTCTTCGTGCCGCCCGACACCAGCACCACGTCGTCGATCTTGCGGAGGTCGTCGAGCGAGATCGCGACCGTGCGGCGGTTCAGCGGATGATCGATGGGGTCGCCGTTCGCATCCATGAAATGGCCGAGCATGTCGCCGATCGCACCCGCCTTGCGCAAGGTCCGCAGATCGTCGGGCTTCGAGATGCCATACGTGACCACGAGCGATTCCGTCAGGTCGCCGCAGGTCAGCAGCGCGAGATTGGCATTGCGCGCGAGTTCATACGTGCCGCGCACGGTTTCTTCCTGAAGGATCAGATCGCGCGCCTTCTGGCTGCCGACATAAATGGGCGCAGCGAACAGATAGGCGTCGGCCTGGCAGAGATTCGCGAAGTCCGAGACGATGTCGAACGTGTTGATGCTCGGGCAATGCGACAGGCCGCCTTGCAGCGATACGGCGTTGACGGCGCCGTACGCGCGCTGGGGCATCGCGCGCAGCACCGCGCGTATCGTGCGGCCCCAGCCGACGCCGACCGTCGCGCCTTCCGTGATGCGCTTGACGAGGCAACCCGCCGCGCCGATGCCGAGCGCGGCCATGTTCGCCTCGGGGCTGATGCCCGTCGGCACGACCACAGCGTCGTCGAGTTCGAAGCGTTCGACGAGCTGTTGCTCCAGCGCGATGCACGGCGCGATCCGGCTATTGATCGTGATCTGCACGAGGCCCGATTCGCGGCCCGCCGCGAGCAGCCGGTTCACGCGCACGCGGTTGCTGCCGATGCGATGCGCGATTTCCTGTTGCGTCATGTTGCCGATGTAGTAATGCCACGCGACGCGCGCCTGCAATTCCTCTTCGGCGTCGACGGTAACGTCGGCTTCCGGCATCGTGACGAGTGGGGCGGTCTTGGTCATGTATCGTTTTGTGTCCGGGTGGAAAGCAACACGCGGTTATACCAGAGCGTCACTTCACTGCGCCCATCGTCAGCCCTTGCACGAGCCGGCCCGACACCAGCAGCGCGAACACGACCATGGGCAGCACGATCAACGTGCCCGTCGCCATGATTTCGCCCCACGGCAGCTCATAGCCGCTCATGTAGCTGGTGGCCGCGACGGGCGACGTGATCGCGTCGGTGCGCGTCAGCACGAGCGCGTAGAGCAGGTCGTTCCAGGAGAAGATGAAAGCGAAGATCGCCGATACGACGATGCCCGGCATCGCCAGCGGCAGATTGATGCGCCAGAAGATCCGCCACGGCGAAGCGCCGTCGAGCCGCGCGGCTTCGTCGAGCTCGACGGGGATGTTGCGGAACTGGTCGGTGCAGATCCAGATCACGATGGGCAGCGAGAACGTGATGTACAGCAGGATCAGCACGATGTGCGTATCGACGATATCGAGCTTCGTCGCGATCAGGAAGAACGGCACGGCGAGCACGACGGGACTGACCATGCGGTTCGAGATGAACCAGAACCACAGGTCTTCCTTGCCGCGGAATTCATAGCGCGCGAGCGCATACGCAGCGGGGGTGCCGAGCAGGATCGACAGCACCGTCGTGCTGCTGGCGATGATCAGCGAGTTGATCAGACTGCCGCCCACTTCGTGCGTAAACAGTGCTTCCACGTAATGCACGAAGGTCGGCTTGAAGAGCCACACGGGCGGATAGGCGAGCGCCTCCGCCTGGCTCTTCAGGCTCGTCGTCACCATCCAGTAGAACGGAAACACGGACGACAGGAACACGACCAGCAGCCCCAGAAAATGCCACCCGGTGGCATTGCGCCGCGCCGCGCGTGCACGGCGTGCGCGTGCCGTCAGACGAGGGTTGCCGGGCAGCGCGGCGTCGCCGCTCGCGCGTTGTGTCGAAGGTGCGTTCACGCGGCCTCCCGGTAGACGAAGCGGATATAGAGCCGCGACAGCACGATGGTCAGGATCAGCAGCAGGATCGCCTGCGCGGACGCCATGCCCTGATCGAACAGGCGGAAACCGACGCGCTGGATATACACGCTGATGAACTCCGTCGCGGTGCCGGGCCCGCCGCGCGTCATGGTGAAGACGGCGTCGAACATCTTCAGCATGTCGGCGGAACGCAGGATCAGGATTGCCGTGAGGCCGGGCAGCAGATAGGGCCGTTGCAGATGCCACAGAATCTTGCTCCACCTGGGCGTTTCGAGGCGCGCGGCTTCTTCGGCTTCTTTCGGCACCATCGTCAGGCCGGCCAGCAGGATCAGCGCGCAGAACGGCGTCCATTGCCAGATGTCCATGATCATTACCGAGACGAACGCGAGCGTCGGATCGGCGAGCCAGTCCTGCGGCGGCATGCCGACCAGACCGCCGAGGTAGTTCGCCACGCCGAACTGCCGGTTGAAGATGAGCCGCCCGATCAGGCCCACTACGGCATATGTCGTCGCCATCGGAATCACCAGGCTGACACGCGCGACAGCGCGCATCCACGGCAGTGTCGTGCGATGGAGCATCAGCGCGGCGAACAGTCCGAGCGCGACTTCGATCGGCAAGGTCACGCACAGGAACAGCGCCGTACGTCCCAGCGCGCCCCAGAACGACGGGTCGCTCAGCGTCGCGCTGTAGTTGTCGAACCAGATGAACGGCGTGCCCGAGGCCAGATCCGCGAGCTTGTACTGATGAAACGAGTTGTACAACGCCAGCAGCAGCGGATAGATACCGATTGCGGCAAGCGTGAAGATCGCCGGGATCAGAAACCAGAACGCAGCCGAACCCGGCAAGCGCACCCGCGAGCGGGGCCTTGCCGGTGTCATGCCGTTGCCGGGCCGAGCAGTGCCGTTCAACATCGATGCTCCCTTCGGTGCGTTGCCGTTACTTCAGCAAAGGCTTCTTGCCGCTGTAGTAGCCCGCCTTGTTCAGTATCTCTTCCGTCTTCGAGCCGATGGTCTGCGCGCCGTCCTTCACCGACACCTGGCCCAGCATGATCTTCGTGCCCCATTCGCCGATCACTTCCGACACAGCGGGCCATTCCGGGAAGCGCGGACGATAGTCGGGCACGCCGCCTTGCCATGATTCGACCATCGGCTTCACGAACGGATACTTGTCCTGCACGGCCTTGTCCTGGTACACGGCCGTGCGCGCGGGCACGCCGCCCGCTTCCAGATACGGCTTGGCCATTTCTTCGGACGTGATCCACTGGATGAACAGCCACGCAGCCGCCTGCTTCTTCGCATTCGACTTCGCGTTGACGGCCAGCGAGAAGCCGCCGAGCGCGGGCTTCAGCCCGGCGGGACCCTTCGGTTCCGTGGTGATCGCCAGGCAGTTGCCGATCTTCGATTTGGCGGGATCGGTGAGCGTCGGATAGAACGCCGACCACTCGGTGATCATCGCGACCTGGCCTTGCGCGAGCGCGTTGACGGCTTCGGCGTGATCGAAATCGACGATGCCGGGCGGCATGTACTTCATCAGCTTCTGACGGTATTCGAGGCCCGCCTGCGATTGCGCCGACATCAGGTTCGACTTGAATTTGGCGTCGAGCAGCGAGCCGCCGTTCGGCCACAGCACGCGCATGAAACTGTCGGCGGACTGCGTTTCGCCGCGCCGCGATTGCAGCGCGAACGCGAACTGATTCTTGCTGGCCTGCGTCAGCTTGGGCGCGTAGACGTTGAGCAGTTCGTCCCAGGTCTTCGGCGGCTCGTTGAAGCCCGCGTCCTTCAGCATGCACTTGTTGTAGAACATCAGGCCCGAGTAGTTATCGAACGGCAGGCCGTAGGTGACCTTGTCCCACGAGCCGAACGAGTCGAGCAGAATCGGGAAGAAGCCGGGCAGGTTCAGCTTCGGATCGGCGAGCTTCGGGTTGTCGGTGAAGGTCTTGATGGGAACGAGCCACTTGTTGCTGGCGAATTCGCCAATCCACACGACGTCGACGAGCACCACGTCCTGATCGCCGCCGCCGACGAAATTGAGCACTTCCTTCTCGCGCGTGTTCTCGTACGGGATCACTTCCCACTTCACGTTGATGCCCGTTTCCTTTTCGAACTGCGGAATGAGTTTCTGCGCTGCCTTGTAGCCGGGGCGATCGAGAAAGATCGCCTTGATGGTGGTGCCCGAGTACGGCTGCGCGGCCTCCTTCAATGTCCATGCATCCGCGTTGGCAGCGCAGAGCAGCGACGCCGTGGCAAGCGACAACGCTATGGCAGCAGGCCGCAGAAAGCGCTTTTTCATCGTTCGTCTCCTTGATTGTTCTTGAACCATCGGCAAATGCCGCGGCGGTCAGGGTCATTGCGGCGACGTGCATCGACGCGTGCAAAACGTACGGCGTGCCCTCGTCGTTTCACTTGTAATTTGCGTTTTACAAATGTATATTTTGACGCGCACCGGTTGTCAAGAAGAAAATCGTCAAGTGCTGGATGGTGCGTCGCGGCATGCGCGGTTCGGGTTCGCTGCGCATCCGTCATGACGCCGCCAGTGCTTTGCATGAGACCAGCGCATGGCGCCGTACGGCCTTGCATGGGACAGGAGACACGCATGAGCGCCGTACATTTGCAGAAGATCCGCAAAGCGTTTGCAGGCACCGACGTGCTGAAGGGCGTCGACATCGATGTCAAGGAGCACGAATTTCTGGTGTTCGTCGGTCCGTCGGGATGTGGCAAGTCGACCTTGTTGCGCAGTATCGCCGGGCTGGAGCGGATCGATTCGGGCCGGGTCGTGATCGAAGGTGAAGACGTGACGGAGCTCGAACCGTCGGAGCGCGGCGTGGCGATGGTGTTCCAGTCCTACGCTCTGTATCCGCATATGTCCGTGTACGAGAACATCGCGTTCGGGCTTCGCATGATCAAGTTGCCCGAAGCGCAGATCAAGGAGCGCGTGCATCGGGCGGCGGATATCCTGCAGATCGGGCAATTGCTCGAGCGCCGCCCACGCGCGCTGTCGGGCGGGCAACGTCAACGGGTCGCGATCGGACGCTCGATCGTGCGCGAGCCCAAGGTGTTTCTCTTCGACGAACCGCTGTCGAACCTCGACGCCGCGTTGCGCGTGCAGATGCGCCTCGAACTGATCAAATTGCACAAGCAGCTCAACGCCACGATGATCTACGTCACGCACGACCAGACGGAAGCGATGACGATGGCCGACCGGATCGTCGTGCTCAATCACGGCGAAGTCGAGCAGATCGGCTCGCCGCTCGAGTTGTACCGTACGCCGCGCAACCGTTTCGTGGCGGGCTTCATCGGTTCTCCGAAGATGAATTTCCTCGAGGTCCGCGTGCAGAAGAGCGACGAGGCGGGCGTCACGATCGAACTGCCCGGCGGCGCGCCGCTCGTTGTGCCGTGCAACGGTGACGCTGTCGAGCCGGATCAGAAGCTGGTGCTCGGGGTTCGGCCCGAGCATCTGAGCGAGTCGGCAAATAGCGATACCGACAGCACGTTGGCAGGCGAGGTGATGGTCATCGAACATCTGGGCAGCGAGACGCTTCTGCATGTGCGTCTTGCCGACGAACGGGTGATCCAGGTGAAGGGCTCGGGGGAATCCGCCGCACTGGAAGGGCAGCCCATCAAGCCAGGCTTTTCGAAGCGTCACGTGCATCTCTTCCGTCAGGACGGCATGGCGCTCGAACGCAAGCAGCCCGTTACCGATGCGATGCGCGTGAGCTGAAAGCGGACACGGGTCGTTGACGAGGCTAGCCGTCGCAATGGGAGGCACAGCGCGATGAATAAACTAGGCGTCCATGCGTTGGTATGGGCTGGCGACCTGTCGCCGGAGTCGACGCGCAAGGTCATTACCCAGACGAAAGCGGCAGGCTTCGACCTGATCGAACTCTCCTTGCATGGTCCGAAGGTCATGGACCTCTCGCTGACCCGAGACTTGCTGCAGGAGCACAACCTCGAGATTGGCTGCTCGCGTGGGCTGACGTTCGATGCGGACATATCCAGCGAAGACCCCTCGGTGGTATCGCGAGGCATGGCGCTGCTGGAAGAGGGTGTCAGGATTACCGCGGAACTCGGCGGCGCTTACTTCGGCGGTATTTTGTACAGTGCGATGGGCAAGTACCAGGCGCCCATTACCGCAAAAGGGCGCGGAAATGCAGTCGAATCGCTCAAGCGGATTGCAGAGCTTGCGTTGAAAAAGAATGTGACGCTCGGACTGGAAGTGGTCAATCGCTACGAGAGCAACCTGCTCAACACGGCGTCGCAAGCGCTTGGCATGCTGGACGAGATCGGCGCGCCGAACGTGGTGGTGCATCTGGACACCTACCACATGAACATCGAAGAATGCGACTTCATGCAGCCGGTGCTTCAATGCGGAGCGCGTCTCGGCTACGTTCATATTGGCGAGAGCAATCGTGGATACCTTGGCTCCGGCACGATCGATTTTGCACAGTTCTTCCATGCACTGGCGATGATCGACTATCAAGGCGTGGTCACCTTCGAGAGTTTTTCATCCGCCGTCGTCAATGAGCAGTTGTCCAATGCGCTGGCCATCTGGCGAAATCTGTGGGACGACAGCATGGACCTTGCGACACACGCTCGCCGGTTCATCGCTGGCGGACTCAATGCTGCTGCAAAAGCGAAGCAACACAGGTAACGGGTTCTATCGGTCCCATCAAGGGCCACCCTCTACGCGCGGGTAAACACCGATAAAAACATCAGACGTCTGATCTATATTTCATCTACTTTCAATACTGGGTACGCGCATGCGCCTGAGTGTCGAACGTTCGATGAGCGACAAGATCCAGGAGTCGTTGACGTCGATGATCCGGGATCGCGCGCTCAAGCCAGGTGATCAGATCCCCACGGAAACAGAGCTATGCGAGCTGCTGGGCGTAGGACGTTCCAGTCTGCGCGAGGCGGTCGCGCAAATGATTTCGCACGGTTTGCTGTCTCGCGTGCAGGGGCGCGGCACCTTCATCAGACAAATTTCGTTGAAGCTCGAAGGCGGGCTCGATGATCTGATGTCCGTGACGGACATGATCCGGAGTGTCGGTGCGGTTCCAACCACGTGCCGGTTGCGGATCGATCAGATCAAGGCGTCGGAGAACCTCGCCGCGAAACTGCGGTTAGGCGTCGGCGCCGATTGTGTACGCATCGAACGGGTGCGATGCGCCGACGATGCAATCGCCGCGTACTGCATCGACACGGTGCCGAAGCATGTATTCGATGCGGCAAATGGCGAACTTGGCGAGTCGCTGTTCGCGATGTTCGCGCGCACGGGTCGCCGGCTGTCGCATACACACACATCGATCCAGCCGACCATCCTGACGCCGCGCGATCTGCCGGAACTCGGCGACGGATTCGGTCTGTTTCTGTTGCTCGATGAAGTCGATTTCGATCAAAGCGGCGAGCCGATCTGTTACAGCAACGACTACTACAACACGAGCATCTTCAAGTTCGATCTGGTTCGCAAGAAGCGCTGAAACCGGATCGATCGCGGAGGAGACGTTGATGGAATTCGAAGCACTGAGTTCTTCGGAACTGGCCGCTTATCTGCGAGGCGTGCCATCCGTGTATGCGTTGCTCAATCAACCGGGCGAACTCGACATCGCGGAAGTGGGTGACGGTAATCTCAACTACGTCTACTTCGTCAGCAACGCGCGGACACCGGAAAAAAGTGTCGTCGTCAAACAGGCCCCGCCGTTTCTGCGGCTCGTGGGCAAGACATGGCCGTTGACGCGGCACCGGATGATCCGCGAAGTGGCGGCACTGCGCCGCTTTGGCGAACTGTGTCCGCAACACGTACCACGCGTGTATCACGCCGATACCGAGTTGTATCTGATGGTGATGCAGCGGCTGTCGTCGCACGCGATCCTGCGGCAGAAGCTGATGGAGGGCCATGTTTATCCGAAGCTCACCGACCATCTGTCGACCTATCTTGCGCATACGCTGTTCTACGGCTCTGACCTCTTTCTTGCACCCGAAGTCAAAAAGCAGGCGGTGGGCGCGGCGATCAACACCGAGCTTTGCAAGATTACCGAAGACCTCGTGTTCACCTTCCCGTTCGAAGATCATCCATCCAACGTCTACAGCAACGCGTTCCCGAAACAGATGATCGAGCGCACCTGGAGGACGCCCGCGCTGCGCGTGGCCGTGGCCGAGATGAAATGGTCGTTCATGAACGATACGGAGACCCTGGTGCATGGCGACCTGCATACGGGCTCGATCATGGTGAACGAGGACGAAACCTACGTTATCGATCCCGAGTTCGCGTTCTACGGACCCATGGGATTCGACGTCGGCGCAGTGCTGGCGAATCTGTTGCTCGCCTATTTCTCGCGCGACTGGCATGACCGTCGCACAGCGCAGCGATCCGACGACTATCGCGAGTGGCTGCTCGGTCAGATCACGGGCATCTGGACGGAGTTCGCGAATAAATTCACGCTGTTGTGGCGCGAGCATGAGAGGCGTCGGAAAAGTCACTTCATCGGAGACGATCCGGGCGGACACTGCGCGGAAGCCTACCGCGCGCGCTTCATGCAGCGCCTGCTGGCGAACTCGCTGGGCTTTGCGGGATGCAAGATGATTCGCCGGATTGTCGGCATGGCCAAGGTTGCCGATATCACCAGCATTTCAGACGATGCGATTCGTGCGGCCGTCGAAGTGAAATGCGTGCAGTTTGCCGAGCGTCTGCTGATCGAGCGTCATGCGTTTGGGTCGATCGGGGAGGTCGTGGAATTGGCGCGCGATGTGCAGGACCGTGAGCATCGGTTGCAATGAACGGGACGCAGTCGGGCACACATCAAATTGCCGTGGAGTGACTATGGTTTTGCCAATTTTCGAAAGTCTGCCGGCTACGCTCACGTGGGAAGACGACAGTCTGCGAATCATCGATCAGACACGCTTGCCGCGCGAAACCGTGATCGAAGCGCTAACGACATCTTTCGAAGTGTGGAGGGCCATTCACGAACTTCGGGTACGCGGCGCACCGGCGATCGGGGTCGCGGCGGCCTATGGTCTGTGTGTGTCGATGCAGGTCTCGCGTGAGCTTCCGCTGGATGGGTTTCGTGCCGCATTGATCGAGCAGGCGGCGTATCTCGACAGCGCGCGGCCAACGGCGGTGAATCTCAACTGGAGCCTCAAGCGCATGTTGCGCGCCGCCGACCGTTCGGGCGCAAGCGATTCCGTATCGCTGTATCGCGCGCTGGTTGAGGAGGCGATGCAGATTCATCGCGAAGACCAGTTGTTGTGCGAACAAATCGGCTTGCACGGCATGCCGCTCATCACGGCGGGCTGCGGTGTCCTGACGCATTGCAACGCCGGCGCGTTGGCGACGACGGGAGTTGGCACCGCGACCGCGCCGATCTATCTGGCGCATCGGGAAGGCCTCGCGTTTCGCGTGTACGCGGATGAAACGCGGCCGCTGCTGCAAGGCGCGCGCTTGACGGCGTATGAACTGCGTCAGGCCAATGTCGACGTCACGTTGATCACCGACGGCACAGCGGCGTCGCTGATGGCGCGGCGCAAGGTGGACGTTGTGATCGTCGGCGCGGACCGGGTGGCAGCGAATGGCGACTTTGCGAACAAGATCGGCACGTTGAGTCTTGCCATTGCTGCGCGTCACTTCGGCGTGCCGTTTTATGTTGCGTGCCCGTCGTCCACGCTCGATCTGCAGACACCTGATGGCAGCACGATCGTCATCGAAGAGCGGCACGGCGACGAGGTGACGCACCTCGGAGGTCAGCAGATCGCGCCTGCTGGCATCAAGGTGTTGAATCCCGCATTCGACGTCACACCGCACGATCTCGTGACGGGTTACATCACGGAACGAGGCATCGTCGCCAAACCGTTCGAAGCGAACCTTGCCGCGTTGTTTCAGGCCGAGGCGCCTGCTGCGAGTACGGCATCGTGAGCGTGAACGACCCGTCAGCGACGGAAGACGCACTGCGTGCCGACATCGTGAACACGATGCAGGAGATGGTGCGGTTGGGCATCAATCAGGGCACGTCGGGCAACGTGAGCACGCGCTGGCGCGACGGCTTTCTGATTACGCCGAGCGGCGTGCCGGCGGCGCAACTGGATACGGACACGATCGTCTGGTTGCCGCTCGATATCGAAGCGACTGCGCCCGTGTTCGACGAAAAACGGCCGTCGACGGAATGGCGCTTTCATCGAGACATTCTCCACGCACGGCCCGAAATCGGCGCAGTCGTCCACACCCATTCGAACGCGGCCACGGCGATGTCGATTCACGGCCGCGATATTCCCGCGCATCACTACATGGTCGCCGCTGCGGGCGGCAATTCGATTCGTTGTGCGCCTTATGCGACCTTCGGCAGCCAGGCGCTATCGGATCACGCGGTGGCCGCGCTGCGAGACCGCTCGGCATGTCTGCTTGCGCATCATGGCGTGATTGCGCTTGGACCCGATCTCGCGCGGGCCTTGTGGCTCGCGAATGAAGTCGAAGTACTGGCACAGCAGTATCTGCTCGCTGCGACGCTCGGCGTGCCGCCTGTGCTGTCGGACGAGCAGATGGCCGAGGTGGTGGACAGGTTTAGTCAATATGGCGTGCGACGCAAACGCCCGTAGTGTGCAGTGTGTCGAGTCTGACCCGTCGGTGCGCATCCGCGTACATCGACTCCCGGTATCTGATAACTGACTATTTGAATAACGGAGACGCTCATGGCCTGGAATTCAGCACGGTTTAACGGATGGAGTTCACTCGCCGCGCCGGCGGGTGCTGGACTGTTGTGCGTCGCGGCTGCATTGAGCGGTTGCTCGAAGAGCGAGTCGCCGTCGACGGGAACCGCGGCCAGCGATGCCAGCGCGAGCGGCGCCGCAGTCGCGAGCGCTGCGCCGGCGTCGGCCCCGGCAGGCAAGACCAAGATCGGCTTCTCCATTGCGACGCTGAACAACGCGTTCTTCGTTGGCTTGAAACTCGGTGTCGAAAAGGGCTCGAAAGCCGAGTCGTTCGAACTGGTACAGACCAATGCGAACGGCGATGCGCAGCAACAGGTCAACGACGCCAACAATCTGCTGAGTCAAGGCATCACCGCACTCGTTCTGAATCCGATTGATTCGAAGGCGATCATCCCCGTGGTGCAGAAAGCGAATCAGATGAACATCCCGGTCTTCACGCTCGATCGCGGATCGGACGGCGGCAAGGTCACGTCGTTCGTCGCGTCGGATAACGTCGCGCTCGGCGCAACAGGCGCGAAATGGATTGCCGATCAATTGACCAAACGCTATGGCTCGGCGAAAGGCAATGTCGTCGACCTGATCGGCCTGGTCGGCACGACGGCCGCCACCGATCGTGAAAAAGGCTTCAGCGACGAGATCGCCAAGTACCCGGACATCAAGGTCGTCGCGCGTCAGGAAGGCGCTTTCGATCAGGAGAAGTCGCTAAACGCGATGACCAACATCTTGCAAAAATTCCCGCAGATCGACGCGGTGTTCGGGGCCAACGACGACAACACCGTGGGCGCGGAAAAAGCGATCGACAACGCGGGCCGCTACAAGCCGCTCGATGACAAGGCGCACATCCTCGTGATCGGCGCGGATGGCACGGCGCAGGCCTTGTCGGCGATCCGCGCAGGCAAGCAGGACGCGACGATCTCGCAGAACCCGATCGAAATGGCGGCGAAGTCGCTCAATTTCATCGCCGACAACGCGGCGGGCAAGGCCGTGCCCGCCACCTATGCATGGCCGACGTTCCTGATCGACAAGTCGAATATCGATTCGGACGAAACGAAGAAATACGGTCTGTGGTCGCTGCAGGTGAGCCAGTAACGTAGCCATGTCACTTCGACGGGCACCGTGTGCCAGGCGCGGGCCCGTCATCGAATGCGGAATCAGCACATGAATGCCGGGACGAGTTCGCAGCCACAAGACAACGTGCAGTCACACCCGCAAGCGGGTGCCGACAGCCATGTGCCGCCGTTGCTGCGCATGGCGGGCATCGTCAAGAGCTTTCCGGGTGTGAAAGCGTTGCGCGGCGTCAGTTTGACGCTCGAGGCGGGCCGGGTGCTGGCCATCGTCGGCGAAAACGGCGCGGGCAAGTCGTCGCTGATCAAGACGCTATCGGGCGCTTACGAACCGGACGAAGGCACGATCAAGATCAACGGCGTGCCGCTCGCACGCGGTACGCACGCGGCCATCGATGCGGGCGTCGCGGTGATCTATCAGGAACTGTCGCTCGTCAACGACATGACGGTGGCGGAAAACCTGTTTCTTGGCCGCATGCCGGCACGCAACGGCTTCGTCCAGCGGCGCGAGGCCGATCAGAATGCGCGACAGGCGCTTGCGCAAGTGGGCCTCGACGGCGTGTCGCCTTCCATGCGGCTCGGCGATCTGCCGCTCAACAAGCGTCAGCTGATCGAGGTCGCGAAAGCCGTTGCACGCGACGCGCGCATTCTGGTGATGGACGAACCGACGGCCGCTTTGCAGCGCGACGACATCTCGCATCTGTATGCCGTGGTGAGGCGTTTGCGCGCAACGGGCATGGGCATCATTTTCATATCGCACCATCTGGAAGAAGTGTTCGAGCTGGCCGATTCGGCCGTCGTGATGCGCGACGGCGCGACGGTCAGCGAGCGCCCGATGTCGGCGTGGACCGAACAGGACCTGGTGCAGGCGATGGTCGCGCGCAATCTCGATTCCTTCTACCCGTGGGAACCGCGCGATTACGGCCCGGTCGTGCTCGAAGTGCGCGATCTCGCGAGTCCGCCTATCGTGCGGCACGCGAGTTTCAAGGTGCGCGCGGGCGAGATCGTCGGGATTGCGGGTATTGCGGGCGCGGGCCGCACGGAGTTGTTGAAGGCGATTTTCGGTGCGCAGAAGGTGACCGAAGGCGACATTTTCATTCGCGGCAACAGGACGGTGGTCCGCTCGCCCGCCGATGGCGTGCGCCAGGGTCTCGTGTACACCGCAGAAGATCGCAAGCTGGAAGGACTCGTGCTCGAAGCGAGTATCGAAGAAAACATCGTGCTGTCGAGTCTCAAGGCAATCGCGACGGGCGGCTTCGTGCGCAACGCGCGAAAGCGGGCGCTCGCGCAGAAGGCGAGCGCGCGCTTCGGCGTGCGGGCGTCGAGCGTCGTGCAGATTACGGGCAATCTGTCGGGCGGCAATCAGCAGAAGGTGATTCTCGGGCGCGCGACGGCCACGCAGCCGGTCGTGATCATGCTCGATGAACCGACACGCGGCATCGATGTCGGCGCGAAGACGGAAATCTACGCGCATATGGTGGCGATGGCGCGCGCGGGTGCGGCCGTGGTGATGGTCAGTTCGGAACTGCCGGAACTGCTCGGCATGTCCGACCGTGTGCTGGTGATGTATCGCGGCAGGATCGTTGCGGAACTGCCCCGCGACGAAGCCGATTCGGAGACGGTGATTCAATGGGCGACAACAGGAGCACGAGCATGACTTCGACGGCCGCGAAACAGACTGACCCGGAAGCGCTTTCGAGTCGCGTGATCCGGCAATTGCGCAGCGGTGTCGGTCCGTTGCTGGCCGCGTTGATCGTCATCTGCGTCGTGCTGTCGATCGCATCGCCCGAGTTTCTGACCACCAGCACGCTGACCAACATCCTCGTGCAGACCTCGGTGGTCGGCATCGCGGCGGTGGGCGGCACGTTTGTGATCATCACGTCGGGCATCGATCTGTCGGTCGGCTCGCTGGTCGCGTTGAGCGGGATGGTCGCCGCGACCTTCATGGCGGGCTCGACACCCGACGCCGTCGGAGTCGGCATTGCCGGTCTCGCGATAGCGCTCGCGGTCGGCGCGCTCGTCGGTGCGCTCAACGGCTTGTCGGTGACATGGCTGCGACTCGTGCCGTTCATCGTGACACTCGCGATGATGGCGATGGGCCGTGGCCTCACGCTCGCCATTTCAGATGGCCGCACCAAGTTCGATTTTCCGAACGCCTTCACGCTGTTCGGCGCGAAGACGTTCGCCGGATTGCCCGCACCGATGATCGTGATGCTGATCGTGTTCGTCATCGGCCACGTGTTGCTGCGCAAGACGACGTTCGGACATCAGGTGTTCGCGGTCGGCGGCAATCAGGAAGCCGCGCGGCTGGCGGGCATTCCCGTGCGTCGGGTGATCTTTCTGACCTATACGCTCGCCGGCGTGACAGCGGCGATTGCCGGGATCGTGCTCGCGGGACGCCTCAATTCCGCGTTGCCTTCGGCCGCCAACGGGCTCGAATTGCAGGTGATCGCGGGCGTCGTGATCGGCGGGACATCGCTGGCGGGCGGGCGCGGTTCGATCGTCGGCACGTTTATCGGCGTGGTGCTGATCGGCGTCATCAACGTCGGTCTGTCGCTGCTCGGCGTCAATCCATTCTGGACCCAGTTCATTCAGGGCGGCGTCATCTTCGCCGCCGTCATGCTCGATGCGCTCAGCCAACGGCGCAAGAACTGATCATCACAAGGAGAACCGCGTGAAAAAGATCATCAACCAGCCAGATGATTTCGTCGACGAAGTGATTGATGCGCTGTTGATCGCGCACCCAGGCTGGATCAAGGCCGCGACAGCCGACCGTCGCGCGCTCGTGCGTGCCGATGCGCCGAAAGCAGGGCATGTCGGCATCGTCACGGGCGGCGGCTCGGGGCATATGCCGGGATTTCTTGGCTATGTCGGCGAAGGGCTGTGCAGCGGCGTCGCGGTAGGCAATGTGTTCTCGTCGCCGTCGGCAGAGCAGATTTTCGAAGCCACGAAAGCCGTGAACGGCGGAGCGGGCGTGCTGTACGTGTATGGCAACTACGGCGGCGACGTCTTCAACTTCGATCTCGCCGCCGATCTCGCGGAACCCGAAGGCATCGACATCAAAACTGTGTTGCTTACCGACGATGTCGCGTCGGCGCCAGCGGAGCGCGCGAGCGAGCGGCGCGGTGTGGCCGGCATGGCGTTCGTTTTCAAGTGCACGGGCGCTGCGGCGGAACGCGGCGATTCGCTCGACGAAGTCGCGCGCATTTGCGCGAAGGCGAACGCTCAGTGCCGCACGATGGGCGTCGGCCTGTCGCCGACCATTCTGCCCGCTGCGGGCAAACCCACCTTCACGCTGCCCGATGGCGAGATGGAGATCGGCATCGGGATTCATGGGGAACCCGGCACGCATCGCGGCAAGCTGGAATCCGCCGATGCCATTGCGGATCGTCTGATGGGTCAGATTCTTGGCGATCTGCAGGCGCCGAAGGGATCGCGGCTGGCCGTGCTGATCAACGGGCTCGGCGCGACGCCGCTCGAAGAACTGTATCTGCTGTTCAGGCGTGCGGCGAAAGTGATTGGGGATCACGGGTTATCGATTGCACGCTCGTATGTCGGCGAATATGTGACGAGCCTCGAAATGGCGGGGGCGTCGATCACCGTGATGCTGCTCGACGACGAACTCGAAACGCTGCTCGCTGCGCCCGCGCGTTCGCCGCTCTATCGCGACTGGCTGCTGGTTTGATGGAGCGCACATCATGAGCCTGTCCTCCAATGAAGTCCGTGCGCTGTTGATGCGTGCGCTGGATGCGCTGCCGGCGCACACCGACGAATTGCGCAACCTCGATGCGGCGCTTGGCGACGGCGATCTCGGCATCACGGTGAAGGCGGGATCGGCCGCCGTCGTGAAAGCGCTCGCCGCTTTACCCGATGACCCAGCGATGAGCGACATGTTGCGGGCCGCCGGCCAGGCCTTTTCGACGGCTAATCCGTCGACGTTCGCGGCGTTGACGGGCGGCGGCCTGTTGGCGGCGGCAAAGACGATGGTGGATAAGCATGAGGTCGGCAAGGACGACATGCTCACGATCGGGCGCGCGATAGCGGCGCGCATCGTCGAACGCGGCAAGAGCAAGGTCGGCGACAAGACCGTGCTCGATGCGCTGGTGCCGAGCCTCGATGTGCTCGAGGCGTCGAGCGGGAGCGCGCGTGAGATTCTGGCGGAGATGATTGCGACCGCGCGGCGGCAGGTAGAAACGACGGCCGCGCTGCAGTCGCAGAAGGGGCGTGCGGCGTGGGTGCAGGAGCGCAGCATCGGTCACGCCGATCCGGGGGCAACCGCGTATTTGAGGTTTCTGGAGGCGCTCTTGGCAGCGCTAGGTTGAAAGACACGAATCACAGGATCGGGCAGGCGGCGAGCGTCTGACCCGGGGTCACCGACTCACCGGCGCAGCCCCGGGGAAGTCGTCCGCCGCGCGTCGCTACGCAGCCGGTTCTCTCACTGACATCGGGCCGCCGCCAGATCGCGCGCGTCTACCGGGAGTAGCCCTGGGGCGTGCCAAACACCCGGTGCCGGCACCTTCGCTTTCAGCCCAAATCCTTGTCAGGCGCGCCTCGCGGGGCGTGTCGCGGACATTGTTTGCAATTCGCGAATGACGTATTCGGTCGTCGTCGCATTCTTTCCCCGTGGCACCTGGATCATTCTTCCCACGTCGGCGCTGTGTACGCCGCGGGCTGCTTGCACTGCGTGCGGTCGCCGTCGAATCTGATACAGGAGACAAGGATGAGATCGAACCAGTGGGACGTGTCCTACGAATGGAAAGCAGTGACGCTGCTCGCGCTCGGCTTCGGGCTGGTGGGCCTCGACCGGTGGCTGATCGCGCCGCTCTTTCCGTCCATCATGAAGGACCTGCATCTGACGGCCCAGGACGTCGGCAACTGTATCGGCATCCTCGGTCTTTCATGGGGTATCTTCGCGGCGTTGATGGGCGGCATTTCCGACAGGTTCGGACGCCGCAAGGTCCTGATTCCCGCGATCATCGCGTTCTCGTTATTGTCGGGATTGTCGGGAGTTGCGGGCGGACTCGCGAGTCTGATGGCCGTGCGGGCCCTGATGGGTGTCGCCGAGGGTTCGTTCTGCCCGACCAGTTTCGCCGCGACCGCCGACGCCTCGCATCCTAAACGCCGTGGCTTCAATCTCGGGCTCCAGCAAAGCGGATTCGCGCTGTTCGGACTGGCGCTTTCGCCGATCATTGCCACGCAATTACTGAACGTGATGTCGTGGCGCTGGGTGTTCGCGTTGGTCTCCATTCCCGGGCTGATCCTCGGCTTGCTGATGTTCCGCGTGATTCGCGAGCCCAGGACCACGCGTGTATCGACGCTGTCCGATCCGTCCGCGCCGGCCGTGGCGCAAGCGAGGCGCGGCAACTGGCGCGACGTGCTGAAAAGCGGGAACATCCGCGTCGCCATGGTCGCGCTGTTCTGTGCGATGACGGGTGTATTCGTGCTGGGGGCGATGCTGCCTCTCTATCTCACCGAATACCTGGGGCTCGACACGCAGCGCATGGGCATCGTGGTCTCGGCGATCGGCTTCGGTGGATTCGTCGGCCAATTCGGCTTGCCGGGGCTTTCTGATCTGACGGGGCGGCGCTTTGCGAGCGTCGTCGGTTTCGCGGGGACGGCCGTGATGCTGTACGTGTTTCGCGGGCTCGGCGCGCAGCCCGTCGCCCTGTTCGCGGTGCTGTTCGTGGCGGCGTTTTTCACGCTTGGTCTCGTTTCGCTGCTCTCCGGCCCGGTCGCGACGGAGGCGGCGCCCGTCGGCATGGTCTCGACGGCAATCGGGATCGTGGTTGGCGCGGGCGAGATCTTCGGCGGCGGCGTCGCGCCTGCGCTTGCTGGCTTCGTTGCGAATCGCTTTGGCATTCAGAATATCCTCTGGCTGCCGATCTGCGCAGTGCTGCTTGGCATCGGCGTGAGCTTGCTGCTCAAGGAGACGGCGCCTGCCAAAGTGCGCCGCAGCAATGCATCGACGGCGGAGTTTCCTGCGGCTGAGCAATTCGAATAAAGCCGCCGATACCGAGGTCCGTGCGCACGGCGTGCCCGGGCCAACGTTCTTGCATGCCACTGTCACCGGCGTCAGCGCGTATAAACTGACGTGCTGTACACGATGACAGGGAAGCGGCATGGATCGTTTTCTGAGTATCGAGGCTTTCGTGCGGGTTGCGGAAACGAGCAGCTTCGCGGAGGCATCCCGACAACTCGGCGTGACCAGTTCGGTCGTGACGAACCGCATCCAGCAACTGGAGCGCTTCGTCAACGCCCCGTTGTTCCACCGCAGCACGCGGCACGTGCGCCTGTCCGAAGTCGGCGAGGCCTTCTACCGTGAATGCGCGGAGGTGGTGGGACGCGTCAACGACCTGACCGACCAGATGCGCGAATTGCGCGCCACGCCTACCGGGCGGCTGCGGATCCAGATGCTGCCTGGTTTCGCGTTGGGTCATTTCGGCGCAGTGTTAGGGGAATTCAACCGGCGCTATCCCGCCATCCAGCTCGACATCATCGTGAACGACCGGGTAGTCGATCCCATCGAAGAAGGCTTCGATGTCGCGTTTCAGGTCTTCCCCGCTATCTCGGAGTCGTTGATCGAGCGGCGGCTCTTTACCGTGAGGCGGCTCTTTTGCGCGGCGCCGTCGTACGTCGAAGCGCATGGCGCGCCGCAGCACCCTCGCGAGTTGCTCGAGCACACGACGGCGCTCTATTCAGGCTATCCATCGCGCAACCACTGGACGATGACGCGCGGCGACGAGGTCTTCGAAATGGAACTGCCCGGCATGATCCGCTCGAACTCCGTGCATCTGCTGCGCGACTATGCGCTGACGGGCGGCGGTGTCGTGTGTTTGCCTACGCTGGTGGCGAGCGCGCCGCTACTCGACGGCTCGCTGGTGCCCGTTCTGGCCGACTATGCGCTGTCGCCTTTGAACTTCGCGGCCGTGTACCCAGCCACGCAACGCCAGGCGCTCAAGGTGAAGGCGCTCGTCGAATTTCTGGCGGATTGGCTTGGCTCCGAGCCAGGATGGGACGTGCCGTTGATCGAACGTGGTTGGGTACGCTAGCGGCACGGTGTCTCAAGACGGCTCGCCCCGGCTGCGGGAACAAGAGCCGCGCCTACACCGTCGGCACCGTTCCCCCATCGATCACATACTCCGTTCCACTGATCGCCGATGCGAGCGGCGAAGCCAGGAACGCGATCAGATTCGCGACTTCGGCGGGCTTTGCCGGACGACCGAGCGGAATGCCGCCCAGCGACTTCATGATGATCGACTTGCCGCCTTCGTAGTCGGTGCCCGCTTGCGCGGCGAGACGTTCCGCCAATGCGACGGCGGCTTCCGTTTCGACCCAGCCAGGCGACACACGTACGACGCGGATACCCCTGGGCGTCACTTCCTTCGACAGCGCTTTGCTATACGCCGATAACGCAGCCTTCGCGGCCGCATAGGCTGTCGTCGATTCGGGCAATGGCAGACGGTTCTGTATCGACGTCACATGAATGACGACGCCTTTTCCCTGCGCAATCATGGACGGCAGCAGCGCGCGATCGAGCCGCACGGCGGGAAAGAGATTAAGGTCGAGTTCCCGTTGCCATTCGTCGTCGCCGAGCGCGGCAAAGCCCCCGGCGGGCGCGGATGAACCGCCGAGCACGTGCACGATCGCGTCGAGCCCGCCAAGCCTTTCCTGAACCGCCCGCGCGACGCTTGCGCAACCCTCTGCGGTGCTCAGATCCGCGGTCACGAAGTGTTGTGCGTCGAGATCCGGCGTGTGCGTGCGCGCAGTCGTCAACACCGTTGCGCCCAGTTCGACGAAGCGCTCGACAACCGCTTTGCCGATCCCTTTCGTGCCTGCCGTGACGAGCGTTCGCATGCCTGCGAGGTTCAATGCGTTCAATGCCATATCCGATATGAAGTCGTGAATTGCGATACATTCATTCTCGCTATCCCCAACCTGTTCCACAAGAACGCACGGAAAAGTAAGTGACTTACCTATGAGGAAGGTTTATACGGCCGCAACGGCCGCCGCCGACGTCGAAGCCGTTTTTCGTTTGCTCGAAGGACGCTGGAAACTCGTGATTCTTTTTCATCTGTTTGGCGGCCAGGTGCAGCGCTTCTCGGACCTCGAAAAGCTGATTCCCGGCATTTCGCAAAAGATGCTCGCTCAACAGTTGCGACAACTGGAGGCGGACGGCATTGTCGAGCGAAGGCAATATCCGCAGGTGCCGCCCAAGGTCGAGTACCGGATGACCGAGTGGGGACAGGCATTGTGTCCCGCGCTCGATTCGTTGCTCAAATGGTCCGAAGAAAAGCAGGGGAGTGAAGAGGACGTGACTCGAAAGAACATCGATCGCGTCGGAGAATCGTGACCGCGGCTTGCATGTTATTTGTTGCTGCCCGCGCCTGTGCCATACAGACCGTTGTCGAAACCGCCCGCGCCTTCCGGCTTGTGTCCCGACTTGTTTTTTGCGTTGCTGCGTTGCTCAGGCTTCGCTTCGGCGGCTTGCGGCGTGTTCGATTCGAGCGTGTGCGCGGGCGGCGGATCGGACTTCGTCCCCATCGGCGCGGTGCGGTTGTCCTGCGAGCCCGAGCCGGCGGGCGCCGTGATCTGTGCGTCGGCGACTGCGGCCAGCGACATCGCGGCGCAGAATACGCCCGTCGATGCAAGCAGGCGGCGGGAGACGGATGAAATAAGTGTCGAGTGCATGGCCGGGTGTCCTTACGAAATGATGACGTAGGAGCACTCTGCGTGCCCGGCAGTTTCTTTAAGCGCGTGCCAAATAATTCGACGCGCGGCGCGATGCACTTACCGCGAAGAGCCTGCAGTGACAGGCGCGCTGTGCGTGCGCGTGCGCGCCGTGACGGTTGACGCGCTTGCGGGTCTTTCCGCGCGCACCATCCGCCGCGCCGGAAGAAAGCGCCACACCAGCAACACCAGCGCGAGCAGCGCGGGCGCCCAGCGGATATCGGTGGCAACGGGGACCGGGTGCGCGTAACGCGCGTCCATCAGCGGCGCGCGCAGCGTGGTCGGGCCGATGAGCCGTCTGTAACCGAAGCCGAGATGTCCGGCCAGGGCTTCCAGATACGTTTCTCTCAGTTGCGACAGTTCTTCGTGGCTCTCCGCAACGGTGGGCGCGCCGGGCTCGGGCCGCACCTGCCGCACTTCATCGGCTTGCCAGAAGCCAGTGCGTACGCCGTCGGCACTGGTCTTCGGAATCGGCGCGGGCTGGTCGCCGCCGACGCCGATCAGCCAGCCATGCACGAGTCCTTGCGGAATGTCGCGCACCGTCGTTTCGTTCGGCGCGACGGGCGGCGCTTCCTGGCCGTCGGTGATGAACACGACGTCCGTGTTGTGGCCCAGATCGGTGGCGGCGCGGACGGCCGAATAGATGCCGCCTTGCGCGATCACACTGCTGTTGACCCAGCGCATCTTTCCGCTGATCTGATCGAGCGACGAGAGCAGCGCATCGTAGCTGCTGCAGACTTCGACGGGTGCGACCAGCAGCAGCGAGCGCTGATTCGTGAACACGCTCCAGCCGATCTCCGACCCGCACGGCAGATGCTGCAGCACGTCGCTCATCGCCGCCTTCGCGAAGTCGATCCGGCTCACGGGCTTGCCGCCAATTGCAACGTCCTCGACGTCCATGCTCTGCGTGATATCGAAGGTGACGACATACCGGAACACGGGGCGCCTGAATTCGAAGGGCGGCATCAGCACGGCTGCCGCCAGCAGCAGCGACGCCAGCGGCAGCTGCCACCAGCGTCCGCGCAGATAGCGCATCCAGGGCCGCGCGCCGCGCTTCACGGCAGTTCCTCCGGCGCCGCGCCGCGCACGTTGATGTTGTGCTGTTCCTTGACGTCGTTGACGTCCTCGGCGGTGTCCTGCGCTTCGGGCGCGAGGCGCAGCGCGCGCTCGAGGTTGTAGCGCGCATCCCAGTTGCCGGGCTCGAGCCGCAACAGTTCCCGATAGCGCGCCTTCGCGGTTTCGAGCATCGGCGGTGAGCGGACGGGGCCTTGCGCGTTGTCGCCGGCAGCTTCGCGCAGATACATGTTGGCGAGATCGTAGAGCGCGAGCCGACCCGTTTCACTCGAAGGCGCGAGCCGCGCGAGGTCGTAGTAGAGCTTGCCCGCCTCGGCATGCTGCCCGGCGCGCGCGAGCGCGACGGCTTGCGCGAGCCGCACGGCGGGCGCGTTGCTGTCGGCCGCGGACTTGCTCCATTGCTCGCGCGGTTGCGTCCCGATCGCGGCGATCGCGGCGTTCGCCTGCGCGACGTGCTGAAGACGCACCGCGTAGTAACCCGCGACGCCGACGCAGCACAGCGTCGCCACACCGAACATCAGATGGATAGGCAGCCGTTTCATCGCAGGCTCCGCTTTTGCATGAACCACACGCCTGTCAGCAGCGCGCAGCAGACGAGCGCCGTTGCGTAACACCAGGTGCTGCGATCCTGCCTCGGCAGCCGTTCGACGAACGACACCGGCGCGTTTTCGTTGCGCGCGATATCGCTCATCGCGCGCGCAACCTGTTGCGGGCTGTCGGCCTGATAGAGACGATAGGGCGTCGGCAGCGACAGGAAGAAGCGGTGCAGTTCGGCTTCCGGCGAATGGTCGGTATCGGCGGGACGAATGTGCAGGTCGGGACTGTAGATGCCGCTGCGCAGATAGACGAAGTAAAACGCCACGCCGTTGCGCGACAGCCCGGCGCGGATATGCTCGCGCGCCACGTCGTCGAGCCGCGCGCCGCCGTCCGAGACCAGCACGATCGCGCGGCTGCTGGTGCGCGCGCGGCCGTCGAACAGTTCGACGGCATACTGGATGCCGCGGTCGAGCAAGGTATCGGGCGTGCCGCGCCCGACGCCCGTTGCAGCAATCGCGGCGTCGATCACCGTGCGGTCGCGGGTGAAGGGGACGGCGAGCATCGGATGCGTGCCGAACAGCATGAACGCGAAGCGGTCGTTCACGCGTTGCGCGACGAACGCGGTGATCGCATCGCGCGCCATCTGGTTTTTGGTTTCGCCTGCTGTGGGCGCGTCGGCGACATTCATCGATCCGCTGCTGATCGGCTGGTTCATGCTGCCGCTGCCGTCCATCAGGATCAGGATCTCCGCGCCCGTTCCCGTGATGCGCGTCTGCTCGCCGGACCAGCCCGGCCCCGCAAGCCCGACGATCACGGCCGCCAGCGCGACCATCGCGGCGGCGCGCCAGATGAACGCGATCACGCGGCCCGCGCGATCCCGCGGCAGCCATGCGACCCATGAATACGGCAGCGTATCGATGCTTCGGCGCAGCAACGGCAAAGCGGCGAGCGGCAGCAAAACGAGCGCCCAGGGATAGAGAAAATCAGGCGGCGTGCTCATCGGTGATGGCGCTTTTCCGCGCGATACAGCGCGCGATATAACTCGCGCAATGAAAACGGCGTCGCTGCCGGCAACTGGCTGAAGAACCGGTCTGACGACCGCTGGAAAAACTGTTCGAGTTGCGGCTGAAGCTCACGCAGATGGGGCGCTTTCGCCGTCAGCTCCGGCACCGAACCCGCCAGCACGACACGTCCCGCCGCTTCGTCGAGCGCGCGATGCAGGCCGCGCCACGCAGCGGGATTCGCGTCGAGTGCGGCGTCGTCCTGCCGGCCGAAGCGCGACCATGCCTTCGCGAACGGCAGCTGCCGCGCGTCGCGCTGATTGCGCCATAGCCACCAGCCGAGCCACGCGATCATCACCGCGACGGCGAGCGCGATCCACACGGTCGACGCGCGCCGCAACGGCGCCGTCGATTCTGGCGCGACCAGCCGGTCGGGCTGAAGTCCCGCGAGGCGTCCGGCGTCGGCGAGACCCAGCGGCGCAAGCGGACCGATCGACAGCGGGCTTGCCGCGACATCGAGCGTCTTGCCCGACGCGAGCCGCAATTGCAGCGGCGGCGTCGACGTCACGGCGGGCGCGCGCGGCGAGTTCATCACCTGATAGTCGAGCACGAGCCAGCGGCGGCCGTCGGCATCCGTGCTGATCGACGGCGGCCGGCGTTCGAGCCACGCGTTGACGCGGCCCGTCGACGGCAGCGCCGGCAATTCGGCGGCGCGATCGTCCGGGCCGAGCAGCACCTGTTGCGTGACGATATCGCCGAGCACGTGGCCGAAGGCGCGCGGCTGCTGCACGGTCGCGGGTTCCGCATGCACGCCTGCGCTCGCGGTCGTCAACGCGCATGCGAGCGCGGTCGCACAGGTGCCGATGCGCGTCATGCCGTCATCTCGAGAAAGTAGCGGCTGAGCGCTTCGGGCTCGAACGCGCCTTGATTGAAGAATGGGCGGATGCCGTGTCGCGCGAACAGCGCGTTGATCTGCGCGCGGCGTCCCGCGACCGCGCTGCGCCAGCGCTCGCGGACGGAATCGCGCATCCACATCGAGCGCATTTCGCCCGATTCGATATCGACGAGCGACATCCAGCCGTTGTGCGACGGCGGCTCGACTTCCGCGCGATCCCACAGCACGACGGGCACGATCCACGCGTGAGTCAGCGTATCGAGCAGTCCCGGCAGCGCGGCGAGCGGCCAATGAAAATCCGACACGAGAAAGACCAGACACGCGCGGCCGGCGAGCCGCGTCGCGATTTCGCGCAAGCCGCGCTCGCGCGACTGCGCGCGCGTTTGCCGCGGCGCGCAATCGCGCAGCAACTCCGCCATCAACGGACCCATGCCGCGCGCGTGCCGCGGCGGCACGAAAAGATCCTCGCGCGCTGCGTCGTCGAATGCCAGCATGCCGACCGGGTCGCCGATGCGAAACGCGCTATGTCCGAGCGCTTCGACGAACGCCGCCGCCACGTCCAGCTTCGTGCTCGCGGCGCCGAAGCGCATCGACGCGGACACATCGACGACGGCGTGCACGGGCACGGCCACGCGTTGCCGGTGCACGCGCACGAGCCATTCGCGCTGCATGCTGCGAATGCTTGCGCGCACATCGATCCGGCGCGGATCGGGATGATCGAACAGCCGCGTGTGCGCCGCGAACTCCTGGCCGATGCCGACGCTCGACCCGCGATGCCCGCCGGGACGCGCGCCCGACACCCGCACGGGGAGCCGGTACTGGAACTCCGCCAACGTGTTCACGGCGCGGCGATCCTCGAAACGATCTGCGTCATCAGCGCATCGGAGAGTTCCTGGCGGCGCAACTCGTAGATGGGGGTGAAGTACACGCGATGCCCGAGCGTCGGCAGCAGCACGCGGTGGATGTCCTCGGGCATCAGATAGGTGCGCCCGTCGAGCCACGCGACCACGCGCGCCGCGCGCAGCAGCGCGCTCATGCCGCGCGGGCTCGCGCCGGCGAGAATCAGGCGCTGCATGTCCACGTCGTCGAGCGTGATATCGAACTGCAACGGGTCTTCGGTCGCGCGCCAGATGTCGAGCGCGTAGCGTTCGATGGCTTCGCTCGCGTGGATGGTCCGTTGAATGCTCGCGCCGATCGCATTCAGTCGTTGCCACGGCAGCACGTCGGTCGTGACGCGCGCGAGCAGCGCTTCCGTGTCGTGGAAGTCGGGATCGAAGACGAGCGCGCGACGGGCGGTTGCGTCGTCGGGCGTCGACATATTCAGTTCGAACATGAATCGGTCGCGCGCCGCCGCCGCGAGTTCGAACGTTTCTTCCTTCTCGACCTTGTTGCGGTCGGCGAACACGGTCATATAAGGAAAGCGGTATTCGCGATCGAATGCGAACACCGAGCGCTCGGCCATTGCGCGCAGCAACAGCGATTGCACCTGCGGGCGCGCACGGTTGATCTCGTTGAAGAAGAAGGTGGCGAGACGTTCGCCGTGCTTGATGAGCGGGCCGGGCTCGATGCGCGGCTTGCCCTCGGCATCGACGTACGTGTGATAGACGAGATCGCCCGGCATCAGGTCGATCGTGCCTTCGACTCGCTCGAAATCGCCGCCGATCGCCCGTGCGAACGCGCGCAGGATCGTCGTCTTGCCGACGCCGACGCCGCCTTCGAGCAGCACGTGGCCGCGCGCGAACAGCGCGACGTTGATCAGCCGGATGGTCTCGGGCTGCCCGATGACTGCGTTTTCCACCTGATGCTCGATATCGAGCGCGAGCGTGCGCCAGTCTTCGAGTAGCTCTTCGCGGTCCATCGGATTCGCCTCTGCAGTCGGCCAGTGTCGGAAGGGCGACACGTACGCCCGCGGAGTCGACGGATTGCGGCGGCGAAGCGTTGCTGGGCGGCGTGCGTATCGGCGAGAGCTTGGCGCGCACGGTTCGTGCCAGTCTGGTGCAGCGGCGACGTGCGGCGCGGAATCGGACGGGCGGCAGCGCGATGAGCGCAGTCTGTCACGCCCGCTGCTACAGAGTGCGCCAGGAATGGCGTGCGAGAGCGGTCATGCGGGAGCTTGCGGAATGACGGATGCCCGTCGCGCGCTGGCAGACGGGCATCCTGACAACCTCAAAACACGTGCTGCCGATCAGCCTCCTTCAGCCGAAATACGCGCCGAGTCGCTGATGCGCGTCGACCCACCGTACGGCGTGTCCAGTGATGCCTCCGAATGCCGGAGCGCATAAGCCCGGCGCATTGGCTTGAGCACGAAGAGCGCCAGGAATGCGGCGACGGCGGCCATGCCCGACGCGAGCATGAACACGGCGTGCCAGCTGCCCGTTGCGGCCGTGACGATGCTCGTGAACGGCACCAGCAGCGCTGCCGTGCCCTTCGCCGTGTACAGCAGGCCGGCGTTGGTGGCCGCGAATTTCGGGCCGAACGTGTCGCCGCAAGTGGCGGGGAACAGGCTGTAGATTTCGCCCCACGCGAAGAACACGATGCCCGTCAGCACGACGAACGCCACCGGACTCTGGCCGAACTTCGACAGCGCGAGAATGCCGACAGCCTCGATGGCGAACGCGATGAACATCGTGTTTTCGCGGCCGATGCGATCCGAGATCCAGCCGAAGAACGGACGCGTCAGGCCGTTGAGCACACGGTCGATCGTCAGTGCAAAGGTCAGCGCGGGCAGCGTCAGGCCGAGCAGCGAAACGGGCGAGTCGTGCAGGCCGAAGTCCTTCGCGATCGGCCCGAGCTGCGCCGTCGCCATCAGGCCGCCTGCCGCCATCATCACGAACATCAGGTACATCACCCAGAACACGGGCGCGGACACCACCTCGCGCGGCGTCGCGTTGTGCACGAGGCGCCTGGCACTGGACAGCGCGCTCTTCGCAGTCGCCAGCACGCTGGCGGACGGCGCGAGCAGGAACATGCCGAGCAGGAACACGACGATGCCCTGGCCGAGGCCGAACCACAGGAAGGTCGCCTCGTAACCGCTGCTCTTGATCATGTTGGCGATCGGTACGACGGTGGCCGCCGAACCCGCGCCGAAGCCGGCTGCCGTGATCCCGGCGGCGAGCCCGCGGCGGGTCGGAAACCACTTCAGTGCATTGCCGACGCACGTGCCGTAGACCGCGCCCGCGCCGATCCCGCCGATGGCGGCCGCGAGGTACAGCAGCGGCAGCGACGACGCCATCGAGTTGATCACCCAGGCGACGGCGCACAGCAGCCCGCCGCCAACTACGACAGGCTTTGGACCGTACTTGTCGACGAGATAGCCTTCAATCGGCACGAGCCACGTTTCCGTCACGACGAAGATTGTGAACGCAACCTGAATGGCCGCGCGGCCCCAGTGATACTTCTCGTCGATCGGGTTGACGAACAGTGTCCAGCCGTACTGCATGTTGGCGATCATCGCCATGCAGATGACGCCGAATACGAGTTGTACCCATGGGGATGCATACCACGACGACGGCCCATCCTGATGCTCTGTCTTCATCGCTGTCTCCTTTGACGACGGGAGTGAGCGCCTGGGCGCCCCTCACGTCGCGTGCACGATAGTTGCGAAACTTGCCTGTTGAGTTTTGCGGGGGCCTGAGCGGCTCTTCCGATCATCGGCGCTAAAAATGCGACGCTGATAGATTCCATACGATATGTGATATATCAAGTAAGTCAAGTGAAAGCGTGAGGGGGTTTTCACCGAGGCGTATGGACTGATGAAAGGAATTTGTATGTAGCCTGCGATTAAGCGGATACACCAAAAAAAAGCCCACCGGCTAGCACGGGTGGGCTGAGGACATGTGCGAGACAGGCGTGTTCGCGACATGCCCTGCCGTTATATATGAAAGTAAAAAGTAAGGACAGTTTTTTGTTTGTAAGTAAGTGGGCGTGGTGAAAACGTGTCGATCGAGGTCGAAATGAGGCGGCTACCGCCTTTCACCTCGACGGTCTGGCTGGCGGTGCGTTCTTCGCCGCCACGTTTGTGAAGTGTTCGCCGGTGTGGGTGCTGTCCGTTTTCGTAGCGCTAAAACGCATTTGATAAGGCATCCAAAACTATTGATGTTTCATTTTTTGCCTCGTTTTTCAGGCTAAAACGTCACAGACATGCTCGATGCCAAGTCGATGTCGCGCGAATCACGTTCGCTGTCGCGAGACGCCCGGCGTGCTGCTTCCGCGGTCCCGACACCCATCCATCAGTGATAACCCTTCATTGACGCTCGCCGATGCAAAACGCTAAAGTGTTCGCAATCTGAAAGATTGTGCGATATACGAACAACGTTGCCTGACGCCATCGCGTCACGCCGCGCAGCGTGTTCGTAATGAGCATGGGTATCGCGCCTCGCTTCTGAGGCAATATAGGATCACAGGCGCAGCATTGCGCCGCGCGTAGCAGGAGACAGTCGATGAACCGCCCTTCCGTCGTGAACGTCCAGACGTTCATCAACGAGCAGCCATTCGGTGGCTTTCAATGGCTCGTGTTTTTCATGTGCTTCGTGATCGTCCTGCTGGACGGTTTCGATACGGCGGCGATCGGCTTTATCGCGCCGTCGCTGCTGACCGAGTGGGGCCTGTCGCGGCCCGATCTCGCGCCCGTGCTGAGCGCCGCGCTGTTCGGCCTCGCATGCGGCGCGCTCGGCTCGGGTCCGCTGTCCGACCGGCTCGGACGCCGCTCGCTGCTGCTCACGTCCGTCTTCCTGTTCGGCGTTGCGTGTCTTGCGTCGGCGTTCTCGTCGAGCATCGGGCAATTGACCGTGCTGCGCTTCATCACGGGCGTCGGCCTCGGCGCCGCGATGCCGAATGCCGTGACCATGATGGGCGAGTTCTGCCCGGACCGCCGGCGCGCGACGGTGATCAACCTGATGTTCTGCGGCTTTCCGCTGGGCGCGGCGTTCGGGGGCTTTCTCGCGGCGTGGATGATCCCGCATTTCGGCTGGCGCAGCGTGCTGATGCTCGGCGGCGTGACGCCGTTGTTGCTCGGCGTGGTGCTGCTGCTCAAGATGCCCGAGTCGGTGCGCTTCATGGTGGCGAGCAGTCAGCCCGTCGAACGGATTCGCGCGACGCTCGCGCGCATCTCGTCAGAGGCGCTGAACGCAGGCTCGTTCGTGATGACGGAGACGGCCCCGCAAACGGGCAGCAAAGGACTCGGCGTGGTGCTGTCGCGCTCTTACATTGTCGGCTCGGTGATGCTGTGGCTCACGTATTTCATGGGCCTCGTGATCTTCTATGCGTCGATCAACTGGATGCCGATTCTCTTGAAGGACGCAGGCCTCACGCCGAAGAGCGCGACGCTGATCTCGGCGCTGTTCCCGCTCGGCGGCGTCGGCGCGGTGCTGGCGGGCGTGCTGATGGATCGCTTCAATGCGAACCGCGTGATTGCCGTGTGCTATGCGCTGACGGCCGTCAGCGTGTACTGCATCGGGCAGGCGGCGGGCAATGTCGGCGCACTCGTGGCGATCGTGTTCATTGCAGGTGTATTGATGAACACCGCGCAATCGTCGATGCCCGCGCTCGCGGCTGCGTTTTATCCGACGGAAGGGCGCGGCACGGGGGTCGCGTGGATGCTCGGCGTGGGGCGTTTCGGCGGCATTGCGGGCTCGTTCCTCGTCGCTGAACTGACGCGCCGTCACTTCACGTTTTCCGGCGTGTTCGCCACCATCGCGATTGCCGGTCTGGTTGCGTGCGCCGCGCTGCTGATCAAGCAGATGGCGAGGCCGCAGGTTAGCCAGGTGGCGGGAGCGAAGCTGGAATCGCTGGGCCACTGAGCACGCGGTTTTTCTTCGTTCAAAGCGGGTTGGGACTTCGTTCGCGCCCACGATCGTCGAGATCGTGGGCGCGTTGCTTTCGAGCCTTCGGATTCGAATTGTTAAATGGCTCGACAAGCGACAACACTCTGTTCCCGCTTCTAAAGTTTCCGTGACGCGTTGCCGTAACCATGTTCGAGCGACATGCCATTTTTGCGCGTGGTGGCGAGCGCCACGCTTCGCGCGAGCGGGCCAGTGAAACTCGCAGCTCGCCCCGCACACTCACATTCAGGCCTGCGCCGGCCTGGTGGCCACATTCGCCGCATCACCGGAACCTGACGTCGATCGCGAACCCGAAACGCACGCGCGAAGAACTGAAACGTTCGTCTGTCACGCTCCATAACGTCGGGACAGGCTGTCATTGCGCGATCAACGGCAACGTAGCGGAGCTGTTCGCAGTCGACGTGCGGTTCCAGCTACGAGGCGCGTCCACCGGCAGGTCGCGTCATTCGTTGGCGAACTGAAATTTGCAGGCAGGTGAGCCTGCGCTGTCGAGCGGTTCGATCATCTTCGCAAGACACCAGGCAAAACCCAGGTCAAGTCAGCTGTCTTTTTTGCCGTTAACCCGAATGGTCCGTTTTCGCGTAGGCTCGCCATCGTCTCGCGAGCGAGTCCTCCGCGCGCAGCGCGGCGCAGGCACCACTCACCAAAGAACAACGGGGAGCATCAGCGTGATTCACCGCGGATTCATAGGCTTGCTGGTCGTGCTCGCGGCACTGGGTGCCACCAGCACGCGCGCATTGGCGGGCGGCCCCGATTGCACGCGTCCATTCACCCTCGCGCTGCACGACCACGGCCTGCTGTATTCGCAGGACACCAACGCGGGCATCGACAAGGATTTCGCCGACGAACTGAGCCGCCGCAGCGGCTGCGATATCCGCGTGAGCCTGATGTCGCGGGCGCGCATCTGGAAGCTGATCGAGTCCGGTGCGCTCGATTTCAGCCTGTCCGGCATCACCAACGACGAGCGCGACGGCTACGCGCAGTTCGCGTGGTACTTCAGCGACAAGTTCTATCTGCTCGTGCGCAAGGACGCCGGCATCCGGCAGTTGTCCGATTTCGAACACAACGACCAGTTTCAACTCGGCGTCATAAGAAGCTTCCGGTATAGTCAGTCCGCCAACGAACTGGTCGATACGCTCGCCGCAGCCAATCGCGTCAGTCAGGCGGGCGGGCTGGAGCCGCTCTACCAGGCGCTGATGCGCGGCACCATTCAGGGGATGATCATCGAGCCGTTCGACTATCCGGCGCTGGATGAGAAGCGCATCCGCGACATCACCACCATCATCGAATTCAACGACGCCGCCGTGCCGCACGGCCTCATCATGTCGAAGAGGGCGCTGTCGCCGCAGGAGCGGGAGAAATGGCGCGGCCTTGTCGAGGAGATGCGCACGGACGGCACGGTGCGCCGCATCTTCAGGAAGTACTTCAAACCTGAACTCGCGGACTCGATGGTCGACTTCACGCTACCCAGATGAACCGCGCGCGCCTCGTCCTGTTGCCGCTGCTGATCCTCCTGACCGGGTTGAGCATCACCTGGTCAGTGTGGGATCACGAGCGCCAGGCCGCGCGGCGCGAACTGCTTTCCGAGTTCAATTTCGCACTCGGCGATGCCGTCAGCCGCATCGAGCAGCGCATGGCGACCTACGAGCAGATGCTGCGCGGCGTGCAGGGCATGTTCGCGGCGCGCGGCGCGCTCGATCTCGACGCGTTTCACGGCTACCTGGGCGCGATCAACGCGGACGCGAACTTCGCGGGCGTGCAGGCGATCGGCGTCGTGCAATGGGTGCCTGCGCAGCGGCGGGACGCGCACATGGCCGACATGCGTACCCGCGCGGGCCGCCGCTACGCGATCGATCCGCCCGGCGAGCGCAACGGCTACGCGCCCTTGATCGCACGCGAGCCGATCTCCGGCGCGGGTAATGGGCTGCTTGGCTTCGACTCGTGGGTCCATGCCGCGCGGCGGCTGGCGATGGAAAAGTCGCGCGATTCCGGCCTTGCCGTCGTGTCGGGCAAGGTGCAACTGGCATCGGACGCGGGCGCGCCGCCCGTTGCCGGCTTCGTGATGTATCTGCCCATCTACTCGCGCGGCGAGCCGCAGGAGAACGTCGCCGACCGCCGCGCGCATCTGCTGGGCTGGGTGTACGCGGCGTTCCGCATGCGCGACGTGCTGGCGAGCCTCTACGGCGAGCAGCCGCCCGGTCTCTATCTGTCGATCTACGACGGCACGCACCCGTCGTCCGAATCGCTGCTGTACCGTTCGTCGGAGCCGAAGAACGTCGAGGTGATCTCCGCCAACGAATACCTCGTGGTGGGCGGCCACGACTGGACGCTGTCGATGACCGCGCAGCCCGACTTCAAGGCGCGCTTCGGCCGCAACGCGAAGCTGTTGATCGCGTGCACGGGCGCGGGCTTGAGCTTGCTGCTCGCGTTGCTTGCATGGAGCCTCGCGAGCGGCCGCAGCCGCGCGATGCGGCTCGCGTCGAAGATGACGGCGGAAGTGCGGGAGAGCGAGGCCGAATTGCGCATTGCCGCCGTCGCGTTCGATTCGCTCGAAGGCATGATGGTCACGGACGCCGACGGCACCATCCTGCGCGTCAATTCGGCGTTCACCGAGTGCACCGGCTATACGGCCGAAGACGTGATCGGCAGGAACCCGCGCATCCTCAGTTCGGGCCGTCACGATGCCGCGTTCTTTCGCGACATGTGGGACACGATCCGGCGCGTGGGCGGATGGCAGGGCGAAATCTGGGACCGCCGCAAGAACGGCGAGATCTATCCGAAGTGGCTAACCATCACGGCCGTCAAGGCGGACGACGGCCGCGTCACGCACTATGTCGGCACGCACTACGACATCACCGAGCGCAAGCTCGCCGAAGAGCAGATCAAGGAACTGGCGTTTTTCGACGCGCTCACGCATCTGCCGAACCGCACGCTGCTGCGCGACCGGCTCAGGCAGGTGATCGCGCTGAGCGCGCAGAACCATACGCACGGCGCGCTGCTGTTCGTCGATCTCGACAACTTCAAGACGCTCAACGACACGCTCGGCCACGACAAGGGCGATCTGCTGCTGAGCCAGGTCGCGCAACGCCTGCTGGCGAGCGTGCGCGAGGGCGACACGGTCGCGCGCATGGGCGGCGACGAGTTCGTGATCGTGCTGGGCGACCTCAGCCGTATCCGCGAAGAAGCGGCGAGCGAGACCGAGAGCGCCGCCGAAAAGGTGCTGGCTGCGCTGTCGAGCCCTTACTACCTCGACGGCACGGACTTCCGCACGACCGCGAGCATCGGCGCGACGCTGTTCACGGGCCACGAAACGTCGATCGACGAGTTGCTGAAACAGTCGGATCTGGCGATGTACAAGTCGAAGGAAAGCGGGCGCAACGCGATCTGCTTTTTCGATCCGGCCATGCAGACGGTGGTAATGGAGCGCGCGGCGCTGGAGGCGGCGCTGCGCCGCGCGATCGACGAAGACCAGTTGCTCGTGCACTACCAGGCGCAGGTGTTCAACGGCGACCGCGTGACGGGCGCCGAGGCGCTGGTGCGCTGGCAGCATCCCGAGCATGGCCTCGTGCCGCCTGCCGAATTCATTCCACTCGCCGAAGAGACGGGGCTGATTCTCCCGGTCGGCGACAAGGTGCTCGATACGGCGTGCCGGCAACTCGCGCAGTGGGCGACGCGCGCCGACCGGGCGCATCTGTCGATTGCCGTCAACGTGAGCGCGCAGCAGCTGCGCGAGGAAAACTTTGTCGCCAGCGTGCTCGATGCGCTCGCGCGCACGGGCGCGGAACCGAGCCGTCTGAAGCTCGAACTGACGGAGAGCGTGCTGGTGGACAACGTCGAGGACATCATCGGCAAGATGATGCTGCTGCGCACGAAAGGCGTGGTGTTCTCACTCGACGATTTCGGCGTCGGGTATTCGTCGTTGTCGTATCTGAAGCGCTTGCCGCTGGGACAATTGAAGATCGACAGGTCGTTCGTGCGCGACGTGCTCGACGATCCGAACGATGCCGTGATCGCGCGCGCGATCGTCACGCTCGCGCAGAGTCTTGGCCTGGGCGTGATTGCGGAAGGCGTGGAGACGGAAGCGCAGCGGCAGTTCCTGGCCGATGCGGGGTGTCAGGCGTACCAGGGCTATCTGTTCTGCCGGCCGCTGCCGATCGAAGACTTCGAGGTGTTCGCGGATACGTTCGATTCGAAGGAGTGGGCGCTGGAGACGCCTTGAGTTTGCACGGTTGCGCCTCAGCCTCTTTCGTGCGGTGAAGTCGCGCCGGCCGGCGGGTGCGGCGCACGCCGCCGGCTGGTTGAATCATGCAGGCTTACTTTGCGGCCGCCGTGGTTGGCGTGCCGATGTAATGCAGCCCTTGCAGATGCTCATTGGCTTCTTCCGTCGATTCGAGCGACGGAATGATGCGGCCAACCAGCAGGCCCAGACCGATGCTCGTCTTCACGTACTTGGTCTCGCCGGCGTCCAGATGAAACGTCAGGGTCTTCTCGGTTTCTGTGGTGGTCGAGACGACATAGTCTCCCGCCGGCTCATCGACGTAGAAGAAGCCGCCCGGCTTCGACTTGCCGACCACCTGGCTGTTCAGACTGATGTCCGGCTGCACAGCCGCGCCGAACATCGAGTTCGAGCGGTAGAAGTAAATCCGGCCCTGCGATTCCTTGATGGTCGGAATCGACGATGCGACGTCCTTGAATTCCGGGCCGCTGGCGCAGCCCGTTGCCAGCAGTGCGGCCGCGGATGCGGCGATCAGAACGCGGGAAAGCTTAATCATGTATGGCCTCGGTGTTTATCGATGTTGTGGGATCGAGCGGCGAGAAGTGTGACTCGCCGGGTAGATAGAAGCCCACCAGACGGTCGCCCTTTACCACGAGCCAGGCTTCATGCATCTGCCGGCCTTCAACGGTGAAAACGTCGTTGACTGGCTTGTACGCGAAGCCTTGGGGAAGCTCGCCCGCGAGACGCCAGAGCGAGCCGCTCGATATACGCCGTGAATACCCCGTCGAGAGTTGGACGTGCACTGTGTCGACCACCCGGATGCGTTGCTGCTGAGTGGCCGCCACCGGCGTCAGGTGTGCGCCTTGAACGGGAAGTGACGGCGCGCACGCGCACAACGCAAAGCAGGAGGCAAGCGACGCCAACAATGTCTTCGTCTTCAAAGCGAGGTCTCTCAGTCTGTTCGGCAACTGCATATATCGGTTTTCGGACGGGAAAACTTGAACGAACGGCCGATTTCGTCGATCGGGCAGAATGTGAGGTATCCGAAATGGCGAAGCCGCAACGATATCTGACCGCGATGGCCTTCGAAAGGCTTACGCGACGAAGTTTTACGAATACCGTTCAACACACGGCACCTGGCTGCTTCGTCCCCGCGGAGTTGATAAACTTGCGGACTCAATCGCACGCTTCACGCGTCGTGCCGTTGCACGTGGGGCGACCCGTCATCCTCGAGGAAAAGCACATGATCGATTTGCGCAGCGACACCGTGACCCGTCCGACCAAGAACATGCTTGCGGCGATGACAGCCGCCGAAGTCGGCGACGACGTCTGGGGCGACGATCCGACGGTCCTGCGGCTGCAAGCCACCGTCGCCGAGCGCGCGGGCAAGGAGGCGGGGCTGTTCTTCCCGAGCGGCACGCAGAGCAATCTCGCCGCGCTGATGGCGCATTGCGCGCGCGGCGACGAATACATCGTCGGCCAGGCGGCGCACACTTACAAGTACGAAGGCGGCGGTGCAGCCGTGCTGGGCAGCATCCAGCCGCAGCCAATCGAAAACGCGCTCGACGGCTCGCTTCCCCTCGACAAGATCGCTGCCGCAATCAAGCCCATCGACAATCACTTCGCGCGCACGCGTCTGCTGGCGCTGGAAAATACGATCGGCGGCAAGGTGCTGCTGGCGGGTTACGTCGCCGAGGCCACGCAGCTCGCGCGCGATCGCGGGCTGTCGACTCACCTCGACGGCGCGCGCGTCTGCAATGCGGCGGTTGCGTCGAAGCAGCCCGTCGAAGCGCTATGCGCACCTTTCGATACGGTTTCGATCTGCTTCTCGAAAGGGCTCGGGGCGCCTGTGGGTTCGGTGCTGGTGGGTAGCAAGGCGCTGGTCGACGTTGCGCACCGCTGGCGCAAGGTGCTGGGCGGCGGCATGCGGCAGGCGGGCGTGCTGGCGGCCGCATGTCTCTATGCGCTGGATCACAACGTCGAACGGCTTGCCGAAGATCACGACAACGCCGCGCATCTCGCGGCGGGACTTGCACAGATCGAGCAGGTCAAGGTGCAGTCGCAGGCGACCAACATGGTGTTCGCGCAGTTTCCGCAAGCGCATTGCGCGCCGCTGGAGGCGTGGCTCAAGGAGCGCGGCATCCTTACGCAGATGTTGTATGCGTCGCGGTTTGTCACCCATATGGACGTGTCGCGCGCGGATATCGATACGTTCGTGACGGCTGTGAAGGAATACTTCGCGCGGTGAGAGAGGGCGCCGCTTCACGCCTGGTTTGCGTGAAGCGTGCTGGCGGCGAGTGCAATACTCGCCCGCGCTACCTACTGTTCTTTCGCCGTCACGGTAGTCACCGTGACACTCGCCTGCCCCCGATGCGACGGCGCAAATAACCTCAACCCGCTCGCAATACTCGCAGCCCCCGCGAACACGGCGCCCGTCGCCAGCGAAAGCGTCGGGCCGTGACGTCCGGCGATGCTGAAGCTCAACGCAACCAGCGCCGCGCCCGTCGTCTGCCCGATCAGCCTCGAGGTCGCGATGATCCCGCTTGCGCCGCCACTGCGATTGGGCGGCGCGCTCGCCATCAGCGCCTTCAGATTCGGCGACTGGAAAAATCCGAAGCCCGCGCCGCAGATCGCCATGCGGATCGAGATGTCGATCACACTGGGATGCGGCGGCAACATCGCGAGCGCCGCCATACCCGCGCATAGAATCGCAAGGCCGATTGCGCCGAGCAGTCCCGGCGGATAGCGATCCGACAACCGTCCCGCGAACGGCGCCGCCAGCGCGACGATCACCGGCCAGGGCGTCATCAGAAAGCCGGTTTCGACCTGGCTGCGATGCAGGACATCCTCGAAATAGAACGGCAACGAAACGAACGCGAGCCCTTGCGCGGCGAACGAGCACACGGCCGTGACCGCCGACAACGCGAACACGGGCAGCTTGAACAGATCGACGGGCAGCATCGGCGCGGGGTGGCCGGTCTCGCGGCGCATCAGCAGCGCGCCGAACACGATCGCGACAGCCGCCGCGCCGAGCACGACAGGCGTCGAGGCGCGCTGCGCCGCTTCGCCGAGCGCGAACACCAGCGCGGCGAACGTGATCACGTTGAGCAACGCCGCAACCCGGTCGAAGTGATGCGTGCCGCGCGGCGTGTGCGGCAGTCCCGGCAACGCGAACGACAACGCCAGCACGCCGAGCGGCACGTTGACGGCGAACAGCCAGGGCCAGCTGGCCACCGACAGAATCAGCGACGCAACCGTCGGCCCCACGGCAAACGACACGCCCACCACCAGCGCATTCAGCCCGACGCCCGCGCCCAGCCGATGCGGCGGATACAGATGCTTGATCAGCGCGGTGTTCACGCTCATGATCGCCGCCGCGCCGAGACCCTGCACGACGCGCGCGCCCGCCAGCCAGGGCAAGGTCGGCGATAGCGCGCAGGCCAGCGAGGCCGCCGTGAACACGATGATCCCGCTGATGTAAATGCGCCGGTGCCCAACGATGTCGCCGAGTGCGGCGAGCGGCAACAGCGTCGCGACCATCGCCAGCTGATAGGCGTTGATGATCCATACCGACGCCGCCGGTCTCGCGTGCAGATCCGCAGCCATGGCGGGTAGCGCAGTATTGGCGATGGCGGTATCGAGCGAGGCGAGGGCGACCGACAGCATGATCGCCGCCATCGCGAAACGGTGACCGGCGGACATCGGCGCGTCGGCGACGCGGGCCGGATTGGGTGTGTTCTCGGACAAGGACTGGCTCTGCAGAGGACTGAGCGTGGCGCATATCGGCATCGGCCGCATCATGGGGCGACGGGCGTGCTCGCAGCGAATGAAGCGATTGTTACAGAGCGGCGCGGATCGTGCTCGGAGCCGCCCAAAAACAGCTCTTCTGAAAGCTATCTGGAAGCTCTGCCCCGCGCCTACGCGTCGCAACTAACTGTCAATGCCCGTGCGCGCCAACGGGACGAAATGCGCCGGCGGCGCGACACAACGTCAGTTACACGAAGCCAGCAGAATCGACAGCTTGCGGATGTGCGCCTTGAATGCCTCGGTCATCTCGCGATCGTGACCGGCGCTCAGATGAGGTGCTTCGGCCAGTTCGACCTGATCCTGGAACTCGTCTGACACTTTGCGCCGCTCGCCGGGCGGAAGCGCGCGGATCAGCGACACAATGAGCAGTTCCTGCGCATGGATGATACCGAGCACGGATTGTGCGTTCATTTCGACCTCCACAGCAGCGCGACGACGCTAGCGGCTTGTACAGCAGGGACCCGGCGGGACGCGGTATGACGATACTGTCTCCGATCCGCCTTGTTACTCATCCATACTAGTGCAAGGAACAGAGCCGTCTGCACCGGCATCGTGCCAGATACAAGGACTTCAGCGTTAAGCCAGGCAAAATCCAACCCGGCAGTCATGGAACTGCGCACCGGTAGGCGTTGTCTGCTTGGATTAGCGAGCTCTTGATGACGCAATCGCCGCAGACACGGGATTACCCAAAATGTCCTACTCTGCTTATTTGTCCACCAGACCGGCTCGCGCCGCCCGCACCCAATACGCAAGCCGTTCAGCGCGTGCCGCGTCGTTTTACCGGAGGCTTCGATGACAGCGGTGGATCTGGAATTCGACCAGCTCAACAGTACTGTCGATGCGCTGCGGCGCTCGATTTCCAACCGCATGATGTACGGCGTCGGCAAGGACGCCGTGACAGCGCGCCCGCAGGACTGGCTGCACGCCGCGGCGCTCGCCGTGCGCGACCGGCTGGTCGCGCGCTGGATGAAGACCACGCGCCTGCAGTACGAGCAGGATGTGAAGCGCGTGTATTACCTGTCGATGGAATTCCTGATCGGGCGCACGTTCACCAACGCGCTGCTCGCGCTCGGCATCTATGATCAGATGAAGGAAGCCCTCTCGGGCCTCGGTGTCGATATGGACGCACTCGTCGATCTCGAGCCCGATGCCGCGCTCGGCAACGGCGGCCTCGGGCGCCTCGCCGCATGCTTTCTGGATTCGATGGCGACACTCGGCATTCCGGGCTTCGGCTATGGCATCCGCTATGAATACGGGATGTTCAAGCAGCAGATCGTCGACGGCGAGCAGCTCGAAACGCCCGATTACTGGTTGCGGGCGGGCAACCCGTGGGAATTTCCGCGCCCCGAAGTGCAATACATCGTGCATTTTGGCGGACGCACGGTGCAGCGCGACGGTCATGTCGAATGGATCGAAACGCAGCACGTAAACGCGATGGCGTACGACACCGTGATCCCCGGTTTCGCCACGAGTGCGACGAACACGCTGCGACTGTGGTCCGCGCGCGCCACGGAAGAACTCGATCTGTCCGCGTTCAATCAGGGCGACTATCGCCGCGCCGTCGATGCGAAAAACATGTCGGAGAACGTCTCGCGCCTGCTGTATCCCGACGATTCGACGCCCGCCGGCCGCGAGCTGCGTCTGCGCCAGGAGTACTTCTTCGTGTCGGCGACGATGCAGGACCTGATTCGCCGCTATCAGCGCACGCACAGCACCTTCGGCCGCTTCGCCGAGAAGGTCGCGGTGCATCTGAACGACACGCACCCGGTGCTCGCGATTCCCGAACTGATGCGTCTGCTCGTCGACGTGCACCATGTGCCGTGGGCGAAAGCGTGGAAAGACATCCAGCAGATGTTCTCGTACACGAACCACACGCTCATGCCCGAAGCGCTCGAAACGTGGGACGTCGAAACGCTCGCGCGCCTGTTGCCGCGCCACCTCGAAATCATCTTCGAGATCAACGCGGAGTTTCTGAAGCACGTCAGCGAGCATTCGGGCCATGACGTCGACATGATCCGGCGCATCTCGCTGGTCGACGAATACGGGCAGCGGCGCGTGCGGATGGCGCATCTGGCCATCGTCGCGAGCCAGAAGGTCAACGGCGTGTCGAAGCTGCACTCGCAACTGATGACACGCGACATCTTCTCCGACTTCGCGAAAATCTGGCCCGAGCGCTTCACGAACGTCACGAACGGCGTGACGCCGCGTCGCTGGCTCGCGCAGTCGAGTCCTTCGATGTCGCACCTCATCGACCAGCAGATCGGCACGCACTGGCGGCGCGATCTGTTCGAGCTCGGCAAGCTGCGCGATCTGCGCGACGACCCGTCGTTCATCCACGCCTTTCACGAAGCCAAGCGGCAGAACAAGCTGCGTCTGATCCAGCGCCTGCAGCATCACACGAAGATGACGTTCGACCCCGATGCGCTGTTCGATCTGCAGGTCAAGCGCATCCACGAATACAAGCGGCAATTGCTGAACGTGCTGCATGTGATCGTGCGCTACAACCGCATTCGCGCGCATCCCGAGCGCGACTGGGTGCCGCGCGTCGTGATGTTCGCGGGCAAGGCGGCATCCGCGTACCGGATGGCGAAGACCATCATCAAGCTGATCGGCGACGTCAGCAAGGCGGTGAATGAAGATCCCATCATCGGCGACAAGTTGAAGGTCGTGTTCGTGCCGAACTACGGCGTGAGCGTGGCCGAGCTGATCATTCCCGCCGCCGATCTGTCCGAGCAGATTTCGATGGCAGGCACGGAAGCGTCGGGCACGGGCAACATGAAGCTCGCGCTGAACGGCGCGCTGACAATCGGCACGATGGACGGCGCGAACATCGAGATTTGCGATGCCGTGGGGCGCGAGAACATTTTCATCTTCGGACTCACCGCGGATCAGGTCGACGATTTGCGCGCGACGGGATATCGTCCACGCGAAATCTACGAGCACGATCCCGAACTGAAGATGGCGCTCGACCAGATTCGCACGGGCTTCTTCTCACCCGACGATCCGCTGCGCTTCTCGGACATCTTCCACACGCTGGTCGATTGGGGCGATCACTACATGGTGCTCGCCGATTTCGCCGCGTTCGCGAAGGCGCAGGATGAAGTCGACAAGCGCTATCTCGACCGGCGCGGCTGGACCATGAGCGCGATCGAGAATGTCGCGGGCATGGGGCAGTTCTCGTCGGACCGTACGATCGCCGAGTACGCACGGGATATCTGGAAGGTGAAGCCGCTCGAACTCGAATGACGCGATATGACGTGACGCACGCACGATAAAAAGCCGCCACGCGATTGAACATCGCGCGGCGGCTTTTTCTGTTTCGTGCCGGTTGTGTGCGGGACGTTGCGTCAGCTACCCATGCGCTCGTTGTTGCGCAGCGCGCGCAGCCCGAGCTGCCCATGCGCGAAGTCGAACAGCAAGTCGATGTTCTGCAGCGCCATCAGCCCGATCACGATGCGGTTTGCGCCGGGTGCGGCTTTCGCGATGGTCGTTTGCGCGTCGTTGAAGCGGTGCGCCCAGTCGCCCACGCCTAGCACCACGTCGTAGTTGCCTTGCGCGATCGGCTTGTGCTCGTCGACGTCGTCGGCCCAGTCGGGCGCCTTGTCGGTTTCGACGCGGATCATGTCGGTGCCGCCCGTCGAAAACACGACGGGCGCGCAGAAGCGCATCTTGTTGCCGACCTGCACGCAGCCGACGGGCCATTGCGCGGAGCCGTCCTTGCCCATCGTGAACGGGACGAGTGTGAAGTCTTTCGTCAGCGCGTTCGACGGGCTCAACACGAGCAGCGGACGATCGAGCTTGGCGCGCACCAGATAGCGCTGGCCGATATGCCCGGGCAGCGCACGCAGCGGCTGCGTGCAGCAGGCGGCGCGCGGGTCGTCGGCGCCGATGCCGAGAATGCCCGAGAACGCCCAGCCGAATTCGCCCGTGTAGCCGTCCTGCGCAACGCAGCGCTTGTTGATCTTCAGACAGCTGACTTCGTCGACAGCTTGTACGGCGAGATCGACAGGCCTCGTGCCGGCGATGCTGAAGGGCACCGTGACGGTTGCGCCGGAGACCTGCGCGTCGGTCGCGAACGCGTACGAGGTCCGCGTGCCCGCAGCGGGATAGCTCGATCGCGGCAAGACCTTCGACAGCACGCGCACGCCGTTCGTGCCCGTATCGAGCATCAGATAGACAGCCTTGCCGTCCATCTGCACAGGCAGCCCGATCGACGCGCGGCCGCGCTTGTCGCTGCGTTCCGCGGACAGCATCACCAGTAGGCCGTCGCGTCCTTCGTTGATGAGGCTCGCCTTCATCTCGGGCGGGACGGGCGTGGAAATCGGCGTTGAACAGGCCGACAGCGAGGCCGCGAACGCGAGCACGATCAACGCGCCCGCAAAGCCGGCCAGACGCCGGAAGAAATGGACAGACATCGCACACACCTTGCAGAAATGCGTGACCTGCGATGACAGCGATACCGGCCGTTCAGGCTTCGGCGGGTGCAGCCGATCCGGCTCGGCGGTGTGCGCGGGCCTGGCGCGAGGACACGCGTGATGACGGGAGCGCCGACTCTACGCGCGCGCTCACCACGACCTGCAAAAATGTGTGAAGGTGACTGGCGTTGTGTTAGTGCTGCCGCGCGGCGCGTTGCGTAAGAGCGATCGAGCGCACGCGGCCGATGGTCGCGCGGCGCAGCGCGCCCGCGAGTGCGCCGACTACATCGCCGACGCTGCGCGCCATGACGTCGACGCGAAAGGTGATGGATTCGTTGCGCTTATCGACTGTCATCACGACCAGGCGCGAGCCTTCGCCGAGCGCCGCGAGCAGCGCCCGGCGGCCCGCTGCCGATGAGGTGCCGGGCACCGTCACGTCGATCGTCACGAGCGACAGGGCGGCTGGTGTGGAGCGTTCGATGGCGGGCGTGCGGCGCGGCAGCGTGCGCGATGAAGCGAAAGCGGTATGCATCGTCGATGCGCCGCCGCGAAGCGGGCGGCGCGGCTGTGGAGACGCGTTCACTGTAGCGGGCGGCGTCTCAAGCCGATGCAAAAAGGGACTACGCGGGCCGTCAATTTTGTGTAAAGACGGCGAGGCAGTATGTGCGTGTTATTGGGTCTTCGACGCGCTGGCGGCGACGGAGGCGAGCGCGTCGCGGACCGTTTGCGCGACGCGTTCGACGAACGACAGATCGATGCTCGACAGGGCTTCGCGTTCGCTGCCCGCGGTCTCGACCATCAGGCGATGCGTGACGTCCTGCGTGATCCACGTGAGCCAGCCGACGACGATCAGCATCACGCCCGCCACGACACCCACGGGCGACGCGAACATGCCGCCAACCACTGCGCCCACCGCGCCGATCAGCGAAATTGCCCAGGGCACGAGCTTGTTCTTCTGCACGGTGACGACGCGCACGTCCTTGATTTCGCGCAACGGAAAGACCTGGCCGGCCGCCGACAGCGCATTGCGCGTGACCGACACGCCGCGTTCGTTGAAAGGGGTATCCATCTTTACGGGTTCAAGCTGGGAGAAAGGGCGCAGGGTAACAGAAAATTCAATCGCCTTGCCAATTGCCCATCAGGCTACCCATCAAGCGAGAAACTCCACCGCGCCCGTGCTCAGGTTGTACATCGCGCCGACGATCTTGATCGTGCCTTGCTGCTCCATTTCGGCCAGCACGGGACTATCGCGACGTATGTTGCCGATCGTCAGTTCGACATTCTTGCGCGCCACGGCATTCACGAACGCGTAGTTCGTTGCGGAGCGTTCGCCGTCGTATCCGGTGGCCTGAACGGCGGGTTTGATCTTGTCGAGCAACCCGGTGAGATTGCCCAGCTCCGCATTCGCAATGGCGCCCTTGATCGCGCCGCAGGCCGTGTGACCCATCACGACGACGACCTTCGCGCCCGACAGCTTGCACGCGAACTCGATGCTGCCGAGGATATCGGGGTTCTCGACATTGCCCGCGACGCGGCAGTTGAAGATATCGCCGATACCGAGGTCCATGATGACTTCGGCGGGTGCGCGCGAATCGATGCAACTCAACAGCACGGCCGCGGGATATTGCCCGGCTGCGCTGGCGCGCTGCTCGCGCAGATAATTGCGCGGCTTTCGCTCGCCTTTCTGGAAGCGCGCGTTGCCCTGTTTCATATCGTCGATGATTTCCTGCGGCGACATCCGGTCGCGCTGTGCGCGGGTCAATGCGTCGGCATGTGCCTCGCCGGACGGAAGCGTGATCTGGGCCAGGCCTGCAACGGCTGCGGTGCCAGTCAACCGGAGAAATCGCCGGCGGCCCGGGCCTTTGTACTGGCGCGGATATTCATACGTATTGCACATGAACGGCCTCACTCGTTTTGCAACGTCGTTACGACTCAAAGGCGCTGCGTTCGATGCGTCACGCATGAGTCGAATATAGGCGATGCCGGATGGCGTTCAAGAACAATGAAACCGCGCCGCGCTTTGGTTCGCTAAGGCTGCGACTGCGATTGACTGTACAATATGGGTAACTTTAGATTAAACGTCTACCATGAGAAAAAGCACGTGGGAACGCGAGCACGAATCGCTTCTTGCTCAGGTGATGCAGATCGCCGACGGTCTGGGGCAGACGTTCGCGCCATTTTGCGAGGTCGTCGTCCACGATCTGCGCGACCCGGGACATGCGATTCTCGCCATTCACAACAACCTGTCCGGGCGCGCTGTCGGCGACCCGGCGACGGAACTCGGACTCGCGCGGATCGCGGACGAAGACTATCCGCAGTTGCTGGCCAACTATCCGAACCAGTTCGGCGACGGCCGCCGGGCGAAGAGCACGTCGGTCGGGATCAAGGATTCGTCGGGACGCTATATCGCCGCGTTGTGTCTGAACGTCGATCTGAATCTGTTTCGCGGCATTCAGAACGTGCTGGAGCAGTTCTGCAGGGCTTCTGGCGTCGGTGCGAAGGAATCGCTCGATCCAGCCAATGCCGAAGCGATCCGGGAGCGCATCGACCAATATGCGATGTCGCTGTCCACCACGCCGCAGGCGCTGAAGACCGAGCACCGGCGCGCGCTGATGCAGGAGTTGAAGCAGGCGGGTTTTCTGGAGGTGCGCAAGTCGATGGAAATCATTGCTGCGCACCTGGGCGTATCGCGTGCGACGGTGTACAACGATACGAAGTGACCGCGTGTGCTTACCAACCATAGAATCTAGGCCACGCGCACACACTGCCGTCGCGTGACAGCGCGTGATACGCCGGGTGTTGAGCGCCCGTCGCACATGCGTGGTTGGGCAGAATGCGCAACCGCGTGCCGACCGGGAAACGCTGCGCGATCGCCGTGTCCGGCGCTCCGGCTTGCGAGACGATGCCGTGCTCCTGATTCGCGGCGCTCATCACAAAACCTTCGACAGGCACGCCGTCCTCGGTACATACGAGCCCGTAGCCGAAGTCCTGCTTCTGGCGCTGCGTGCCGCGGTCGCGGCTCATCGCCATCCAGCCCGCGTCGACGATTGCCCAACCCTTGCTTTGCTGATGACCGATCACCGTGGTCAGCACGCTGAGCGCGATCTCGTCGCTGCCGCACACGCCCACGTTGTGCATCACGAGATCGAAGAACACATAGACGCCCGCGCGAACCTCCGTGACGCCTTCCAGATGCCGCGCGGCGAGCGCGGTCGGTGTCGAGCCGATGCTGACCGTGTCGCAAGGCAGGCCGGCTGCGCGCAGCCGTTGGGCTGCCTGCACGCAGCCGGCGCGCTCCTGCTCAGCGATTCGCTCAAGCTCTGCCGACGTGCTGTAGTCGTAGCTCGATCCGGCATGCGCGAGCACGCCGCCCAGCTTCATCTTTCCTTCGTGCAGAATGCGCCCGACCTCGAGCAACAGATCGTCATCCGGCGCGATGCCCGAACGATGTCCGTCGACGTCGACTTCGATCCACACCTCGAACGTCGCTGCATGAGCGTTACCGAACGCCACGATGGCCTGCGCCGAATGGAGGCTGTCCGTGATGATCTTCAGGCGGCAGCCACATCGCAGCAGTTGCAGCGCCTGTTCGAGTTTGCTGGGCGCCATGGCCACTGCATAGACGATATCGCCGATGCCTGCGGCGAAGAACTGCTCCGCCTCCTTCAGCGTCGAAACGGTGATGCCTTGCGCGCCGGCGGCAAGCTGCGCGCGCACGACATGCTCGCATTTGGTCGTTTTCACATGCGGCCGGAACGTCACGCCGTGTGCGTTCATCCGCGTTTGCATGCGCTGGATGTTGCGCGTCATGACATCGACATCGACGATGGCGGCGGGCGTGTTGAGCGAGGCGAGAGTCACAGTGCTTTCCTTGTTGCGAAGTGTGCGCAGTCACTGTAGGGCCTTTGGGCTACAGTGTGGTTAATGATCCATCAACATGTCGTTTAATCCAGTTTAATGGTCGATCTCGAAGACATGCGTATGTTCAGGGCGCTCGGCACGACGCATTCGCTTGCGGGCGCTGCGCGGCTGCTCGACGTCACGCCACCCGCGCTCACCGTGCGGCTGCAAAAGCTCGAAGAGCGTCTTGGCGTGCATCTCGCGGTGCGCGAGGCGCGCGGTATTTCTCTCACGGACGAAGGCACGCGGCTGATGCTCGAAGCAATCGATCTGCTCGAACGTCTCGAAACGCTGCCCGAGCGGATCGCCGCGGAACATCGGTCGGTATCGGGGAGCTTGCGCATCGTCGCGCCGCTGGGTTTCGGGCGCATTCACGTGGCGCCCGTTCTCCGGGACTTTCACCTGATGTATCCGAACGTGAAGGCCAGCCTGAATCTCTCCGATAACCCGCTCGCCGACAGCGCGGGCGCGGATATCGTGATCCATATCGGCGAAATGAAAGATTCGTCGTGGGTCGCGCATGTGCTCGCGCCGAACGAGCGCTATCTGTGCGCAAGCCCGCGGCTTGCAGCCAGTCTCGACGCGCTGGCGCATCCTCAAGAACTCGCGCATCTGCCCTGTTTGTGCCTGCGCGAGAACGACGAGGATGTATCGCGCTGGCGTTTCGAAAGAGCGTCGGGCAGACATGCGAAACAGGGCAAGACGGTAACGGTGCGCGTGACAGGCGCACTCTCGTCGAACGATGGCGGCGCGATCGGCGATTGGGCGATGCGCGGACTGGGCATCATGGTGCGATCCGAATGGGACGCGGGCGCGCTGATCGCAAGCGGAAAACTCAAGCGCCTGTTGCCGCAGTGGCGGTTGGCACCCGCGCCGATCGTCGCACTCGTGCCGATGCGAAAGGGCGTGCCTGCACGGGTGCGGCTTTTTCTCGACGCTGCGCGCGCCGCGATGGATCCGCCGCCCTGGCGCAAATAGCGCTGCATGGCCGTCTCGATGTCACGAATTTACAAAATGTATTGACATAGACAATATGTCTAATCACAATTCGATCAATCCAGCGGGATAATTGCGCGTCGCGGCAGCTCGCGTTCCACGCCCGCGTCGCTCACCACTCGATATCCCGGATGACCATGCTCACTCTGCCCACTTATGACGACGTCGTCGCCGCCTCGAAGCGGCTCGAAGGCGTTGCGCACCGCACGCCCGTCCTGACTTCGCGAACCGTCAATGAAGCGTTCGGCGCCGAAGTATTCTTCAAATGCGAAAACCTCCAGCGCATGGGCGCGTTCAAGTTTCGCGGTGCGTTCAACGCGCTGTCGAAGTTCGATGAGCAGCAGCGCCGTCGGGGCGTGGTTGCGTTTTCGTCGGGCAATCATGCGCAGGCGGTCGCGCTGTCCGCGCGCCTGCTCGGCATGCCCGCGACGATCGTGATGCCGCACGACGCACCGCAGATGAAGGTCGAGGCGACCAAAGGCTACGGCGGCAACGTCGTCATTTACGACCGCTACAAGGAGGACCGCGAGCAGATTGGCCGCGAACTCGCGCAGAAACATGGCCTGACGCTGATTCCGCCCTACGATCATCCGGATGTGATGGCGGGGCAGGGCACGGCGGCGAAAGAACTGTTCGACGAAGTCGGCCCGCTCGATGCGTTCTTCGTGCCGCTCGGCGGCGGCGGGTTGCTGTCGGGCTCGGCGTTGTCGACGCGCGCGCTGTCGCCCGATTGCGCGCTTTACGCGGTCGAGCCGGAAGCGGGCAACGACGGGCAGCAGTCGTTCCGCTCAGGAAAGATTGTTCACATCGACACGCCTAAGACGATCGCCGACGGTGCCCAAACCCAGCATCTCGGCGACTACACGTTCCCGATCATCCAGCGCGACGTCACCGATGTGCTCACGGCGAGCGACGCGGAACTCGTCGATTGCATGCGTTTCTTTGCGGCCCGCATGAAGATCGTCGTGGAACCGACGGGTTGTCTGGGCTTCGCCGCCGCGCGCCAGATGAAGGACAAGCTCAAGGGCAAGCGGATCGGCGTGTTGATCAGCGGCGGCAATGTCGACGTGCAAAAGTTCGCGGAGTTCGTTTCGGCGAACTGAAAAAAGCCGCCTCTGCTGCGACGGGACTAACAGTACACGCCGGGATGCGCCGCCATCGACGGGCCGCCGGCGTGAGGCGGAAAGACGCACCAGCCGCCGTCGTGATGACGAAAGAAGAAGATTGCCCGCGCACCGCACGTCGTTGACGCCTCGACGTGCGCGTATCTCGTTCCGTCCCTGCGGCGATGCCCGAACCGCACGACGCGAATCTGCCCCTGTGGTCCGGGGGCGAGCCACTTTTCGACCTGAGAGTGCAGCGATTGGGCGGCGGTGTTCATGATCGACTCCTGTGACTCGTCCCGATGTTTCGCATCGCTGCTTTCGCGCGATGCCGTGGGGTGAACTGAAGAGTAGGATCGCCGGTGCATTTATGATAGTTAATGTTTTTTATGTTTATCATAATTTTTAATGGATGATTTTTGCGGGGGCGTGGGCGTCGCGCAGATATGTCAACGTCACGGCAAGAATTTGCGCCAGCTCATAGAATCATCGCGCGTCCGGCAATGCGGGCGACGCCTTTGATGAACTTTGCTGGAGCGGCATGCGAAATGAAGCTTTCCATGTGGCCGCAGCGGGAAGGAAGTACCCGACATGGAAGAGGTTTTCACATCGAAATCGAGCGCAGTCGCGCGCATCATCAGCGCGCGCGCTGCACTGCTGAAGGATTCTGACAATGCCCTCGTGAGCGGCGACGAAAAGGCGGCACGACTGGAGCGGCTGGAACGCCTGCTCTTCGACGTGCGTGCCGGCCGCACGAACGACTTCACGATGCCAACGGCGAACGGGGACGTGCGGGTATTCGTGTCGCCCGATTGATGGCCTGAGTTTCACGCTCCCCCATCCGCACCAACAAAAACGCCCCGCAAAAAGCGGGGCGTTTCCAGTCCATCTGCAAGCATGCAGGCGAAGCGCGCGAAAGCGCCGCGCCCTACAAGACCGCTTAGAACTTGTGACGCATGCCGACGCGGAACGCCAGCTGGTTTTGCGAGCCCGAACCCGACGTGTTGAAGTACGACGTCGACGAACCGATCTGAGCCTGGATCGGCGCACCCGAAGCCGTCTTGCCCGACGCGTCCTGGTAAATCACCAGGCCGTAGACATCGGTGCGCTTCGACAGCGCGTAGTCGACGCTTGCGTCCACCTGGTTGAAGTGGCCCGTCGTCGCGCCCGTCAGGCGCGAGTACGTGTAGCCGAGGCCAGTCGTCAGCGCCGGCGTGAATGCGTACTTCGCGCCGCCTTCGAAGTTGTTGTACGTGGTCGACGCGCCCGTGATCGGCTCGAAGTGCGTGTTCGTCCACAGCGCGTAGAGCGTCGCCGGTCCGATGATGTAGCGGCCGCCAAGGCCGAACGTGCGCAGGTCGCGCACGGTGCCCGTCGTGACGTTGGCAATCGACGTCGAGAATGCCGGCGATGCCTGGCCCGGGAAGCGGATATCCGTGTAGGCTGCACCCAACCCGATCGGGCCATTCGCGTAGTTCACGCCAAAGCTGTAAGCGCGCGACGAGCCTGCGACGGGAGCCGCTGCCGTGCCCGTGGCCGGTGCGCCGCCGAAGGCGCCCGCCTGGTTCGAGAAGCCGTACATCGCACCGAACGTCAGGCCCGCGTAGTTCGCGCTGCTGAACTTGACCGCGTTGTTGATACGGCTCGACGTGAGCTGGTCCACGTCGTTGATGTGGTAAGCGTAGTTGCCCGCAACCGTCAGGCCACCCGTCGAATAGTTGCTGCCCAGATAATCGGTGGTGAACGCGTATTGACGGCCGAACGTCAGCGAGCCGATGCCGTCCTTCGACAGACCCACGAATGCCTGACGGCCGAACAGCGCGCCACCCTGGCCCGACGTGCCGTTGCCGCTGTTGAAGCCGCTTTCGAGCACGAACAGTGCCTTCAGGCCGCCGCCCAGGTCTTCCGTGCCGCGCAGGCCCCAACGGCTGCCTTGCGCCACGCCGTCGTCATACTTGAACAGCTTGCCGCTGCCGCCGGATGCGGTCTTCGAGTGGTTTGCGTAGCTGATACCTGCATCGATGATGCCGTACAGTGTGACGCTGCTTTGTGCGTGTGCGGTACCTGCGAATGCCGAGGCGAGTAGAGCGGTGGTCAGTACTTTCTTGTTCAAAACTTTCTCCAGATTGAAAAATGGCGATCGCGAGCCAGACTCTGCGGGAGGTCGCGCGACGGGCGCAAATGTAACGAGGAGAAGGGAAAGGAATATGACAGCAAATGTTTTTGCTAAATATGTAGTACAAATGCGACAAGATTTGCTTTGCGTACGAAAGGGTCGTGCGCAAATCTGTGCATATGCCTGATAACGGCGACGCCGTCAGACGGGTGACAAGCCGGTTTGTTTAGTGTCGCCACGAAACAAGCGCCGATATGCATTTGGATGGAGCCAAAAAGAACGCCCGCATGAAGCGGGCGTTCTCATTCAATCGTGAGGCGGCGTGCGCGCCGCCATGGTCGTCAGGCCGACAGCAACTGCCCGGTGCGGAATGCCTTCGCGCCCGCAATCCGCACGATCTCCATCCCCGCCTGCGCGAAGCGCGACAGATGGCGCGCATACATCACGCCTGCCACCGTCGACTTCAACGTAATGACCTGATCGGTCAGCGGATCGACGATGTCGGCGATGGGCTCGCCCGCGTCGATCCACTTGCCCACTTCCTGGCGATACACGACGACACCGCTCACGGGCGTCACGATCGGCTCAGTGCCGGCGAGCGGCGTCGCGGCGAATTCGAGCGGCGGCATCGGCGCGGCTTCGCCTGCAATCACGCCGCGATGCGTCAGATATTCGATGATCCCTTGCGCATCGTGCTCGGCGAACTCATACGACACGTCGCGCTGACTGCGCAGTTCGACCGTCACCGAGATCGAGCCATTCGGAATCGGGAAGCGGTCGCCGACGCGCGTGCGCAGTTCCGACCAGCAGAAGCTGTGAATCTCGTCGAACGGATTGCCGACGGAATCCACCGCGAGCAGCGAAGCCTTCGAATCCAGATAGCGCGCAAGCGGCTCGACGTCGGGCCACAGGTCCGGGTTCGTGTACAGATGCAGCGCCGCTTCCCAGTCGCAGTGCAGATCGAGCACGACGTCCGCGTCGTACGAGAGCCGTTGCAGCGCGAGGCGCTGCGATTCGACTTCGGTACGCGGCTTTTGCGCGTCGAGCGCTTCGCCCATAGCCTGACGGACGATTGTCCGGTTCTGGTCGGCGTCCGTCGTCAGACGCGCTTCGATCACCGGTTCGATCAGGTCGAACAGGTTATAGAAATTGCGGTTGAAGTTCTGCGCCGTGTTCGTTTCGAAGCGGCCGGCGAGCAGGCCGAGCACATGCTGGTTCAGGCCAATAGGGTTCGCGACGGGCACGATCACGACTTCGCCGCGCAGCTTGCCTGCCGCTTCGAGCGCTTCGAGCTTGCGGCGCAGCGCCCACGACACCAGCATGCCGGGCAGTTCGTCAGCGTGCAGAGATGACTGGATATAGACCTTCTGTCCACCGCTCGGACCGTAGTGGAAGCTCGTCAGGCTGCGAGCGGTGCCGAGGGTCGGGGAAATCAGCGGATGATTGAGGGTTTGCATGATTGGTGTGGCGCCGCCTGCAACGCGCGGGCGCCCTATAGTTGCAGAGATGAGACTTCGGTTGACTGCTGAAAACGGTGGCGCGCACAACGGCTGCGCCGTGAATCGTTCGATCTTAGCCCATTTGCGCAGCGCGGGCGACGTTGCGCCGCCGCGCATGCGCAAGGACCACCCTGCATCGGCGTCAAAAGCAAAACGGGCTCCGAGTGGAGCCCGTCTGCATGCCGGCGCGCCGCGCGGGCGAACCGCGCGAACGCGTGGCAGTGAGGATCAGCCGCCGTACACGTCGAAGTCGAAGTACTTCTTCTCGATCTTCTTGTAGGTGCCGTCCTTGATGATGTCGGCGATCGCCTTGTCGACCTTCGCCTTCAGATCGGTGTCTTCCTTGCGCATGCCGATGCCAGCGCCTTCGCCGAGGATCTTCTTGTCTTCGAGGTCCTTGCCGACGAACTGGAAGCCAGCGCCACGCGGCGTCTTCAGGAAGCCGATTTCAGCCTGCACAGCGTCTTGCAGCGCGGCGTCCAGACGGCCCGAGATCAGGTCGGCATAGACCTGGTCCTGGTTCTGGTACGGCACGACCTTCGCGCCCTTCGGCTCCCAGTAGGTCTTCGCGTACGTTTCCTGGATCGTGCCCTGTTCGACGCCGACCGTCTTGCCCGACAGCGATTCCGCCGTCGGCAGGATGTTCGAGCCCTTCTTGGCGACGAGGCGCGTCGGCGTATTGAACAGCTTCGACGAGAAAGCGATCTGTTCGGCGCGTTGCGGCGTCATCGACATCGACGACAGCACGCCGTCGAACTTCTTCGCCTTCAGTGCCGGGATCATGCCGTCGAAGTCGTTTTCGACCCACACGCACTTCGCCTTCAGGCGCGCGCAGATTTCGTTGCCGAGGTCGATATCGAAACCGACCAGCTTGCCGTCGGAACCCTTCGATTCGAACGGCGGATAGCTGGCGTCGACGCCGAAGCGGATGGTGGTCCAGTCTTTGGCGTGTGCGCCGATCGATACGGTGGCGAGCAGGGCAACCGTCAAAGCCGCAAGCAGTTTCTTCACTGATGTACTCCCGGGAGTGGTTCAAAGTGTCCCGCATGCGGTTGTGCCGCTGCGCGACGTTGCCCGGCCGTTGTGCCGGGCTTGTCTATATCGGTTGCTGGCTGGCCCAGCCAGCAACGCGCGCCAAGCTTAACAAATCAAAATATTTGCGGTGCTAGTGAAACACCGGATGGCACAGGAGTATTGCCTCTAACGGACGCTTTTGTGATATGGGGCAGGAAGAGCGCACTGAAAGCAAAACGAAGGCAAAAGCGCCGCGATACAGGCGTTCGGCATGAATGCGGCAGTGCGGCAAACGCCTTTCTTTCAAGCGCCTGGCCGGGCGGCGGACACGGTTCGCGATCAAACGATACGCTCGCCGCCCCGATAGGTCGCGCGCGGTACCGGCAATGCGTCGAGCATCGTGACGCGCACGAAGTCCGCGCGCAGTCCTGTTTCGATTGCGCCGCGATCATGCAGGCCCGCCGTGCGGGCCGGTTCCGCCGACACGGTCGCCATCGCGCGAGGCAAGCTCCAGCCGGCTTTCTCGACGAGTTCGAACGCAGCCGTCAGCAGGCTGGACGGCACGTAATCGGACGACAGAATATCGAGCAGATCCGCCCTGGCCAGTTCCAGCGCCGACACGTTGCCCGAATGCGAGCCGCCCCGCACGATGTTCGGCGCGCCCATGATGGTCGCGATGCCGTGGCGGTGCGCGGCTTCGGCGGCGACGCGCGTGGTCGGAAATTCGGCGAGCACGATGCCCTCGTCAGCGGCTTGCTGCACGTGTTCGACCAGCGTGTCGTCGTGGCTCGCGACGGGCACGCCCAGCGCCTTGCAGCGTTCGACGATCTCGCGGCGGTGCGCATCCGCGAAACGCTGCTGCTCGTCCTCCAGTTCGACGAGCGTCGCAGCCATGTGTTCGTCCGTCATCTTGCCGTGGCGCTCCTGGAAGCGGCGCCATTGCTCGCGGTCGTGCCACTGGCGCTGGCCCGGCGTGTGATCCATCACCGACGCGAGACGCAGCAGCGGATGGTCTTTCAATGTATCGAACAGTTCGACCACATCGGCCGTCGCGATTTCGCAGCGCAGATGCAGGAAGTGCTCGGCGCGCAGCAGCTTGCGCTCGGAGAAGCGCTGCAGCGCTTCGGCGCAGCGCGTTTGCGTGTCGGCGCGGCGCAAGCCGACGTTCGAGCGCGAGCCGATCGCGAGCGCGTCGAACACGGTCGTGATGCCCGCGGCGGCGACCTGTGCGTCATGGATCACGAACGCGGCGTCCGTATTCCATTCGACACCCGGCCGCGGCAACAGATGTTTTTCCAGATTGTCCGTGTGCAACTCGATGAGGCCCGGCAGCAGATAGTCGCCTTCCCAGTCCTGCGCGCCGGCCGCCGACGTCGTGCCGCGCGCGACGTCGCGAATCACGCCGTCCTCGACGCGCACGACGCCAGTGAAAACTTCGTCCCGCGTGACGACGCGGGCGTTCTTGATCAGCATGTCGATGCTCCGTATCGGATCGATATCAGTGTAATGCCGTTGTGCGACGCAGCGGTGGCGTCAATTCCAGCCTGCGTGTGGCGACTTTCGCGCGCGTATCTTCGTCGTGAAAGATGCCGACGATCGCCGCGCCGCGCTCGCGCGCCTCGACGATCAGATCAGCGACGATGTCGCGGTTCTCGGCATCGAGCGACGCGGTCGGCTCGTCCAGCAGCAACACGGGATGCCCCGCGATCAAACCGCGTGCGATGTTCACGCGCTGCTGCTCGCCGCCCGAAAAGGTGGCGGGCGCGAGCGGCCACAAACGCTCGGGCACGTTGAGCCGTGCGAGCAGCGCGGCGGCGCGTGCATGGGCTTCATCTGCATCGACGCCGCGCGACAGCAAAGGCTCGGCGACGAGATCGAGTGTGCTCACGCGCGGAATCACGCGCAGAAACTGGCTCACGTAGCCGACTACGCCGCGCCGCAAATGCAGTACGTCGCGCGGTTCCGCGCCCGTGATCGACAGATGTCGGGCTTGCTGTGCGTCGTCGCGAATCGCGATCGTGCCCGTGCTCGCCAGATAGTTGCCGTACAGGCAGCGCAAGAACGTGCTCTTGCCCGCGCCCGACGGCCCGACCAGCACGACGCACTCGCCGCGTTGGACGTCGAGCGACACGCCCGCGAGCGCGTCGATCTGCACGCCGCCCTGACCGTGCAGCGTGAAGGTCTTGCCGATACCGACGGCGCGCAGCATCAGCGCGTCGTTGTCGATGAACGATGTTTCGATGGAGGTTGGCATCGCGTGAGACCTCAAACGGGAAGAACGGAGGAAACCAGCGTCTGCGTGTACGGATGCTGCGGATCGTCGAGCACCTGATCCGTGAGACCCGCTTCGACCACTTCGCCGCCTTGCATCACCATCAGCCGATGCGCGAGCAGACGCGCCACGCCGATATCGTGCGTGACGATCAGCACGGACAGATGCAGCGTCGACGTCAGCGTGCGCAGCAGATCGAGCAGACGCGCCTGGACGGATACGTCGAGACCCGCCGTGGGCTCGTCCATGAACACGAGGCGCGGCCCGGTGACGAGATTGCGCGCGATCTGCAGACGCTGCTGCATGCCACCCGAAAACGCCGAAGGCAGTTCGTCGATACGCGCGGTATCGAGTTCGACACGCGCCATCCATTGCGTGGCCGTGTCGCGGATCTTGCCGTAGTGGCGCACGCCGACGGCCATCAACGGCTCGCCGATATTCGCCCCCGCCGACACGGCGTTGCGCAATCCGTCGCGCGGATTCTGCTGCACGAAGCCCCACTCGGTGCGCATCAAAAGACGCTTGCGCGGCTCGGACAGCGCGAGCAGATCGAGCGTTTCGCCGTGCGCGCTTGCATAGTGCAGGGTGCCGGAATCGGCGGCACTGCGCAGCGCGAGCGTGTTCAGCAGCGTCGTTTTACCCGAACCCGATTCGCCGACGATGCACAGCACTTCGCCCGGATACAGATCGAAGCTGACGTTGCGGCAACCGTTGCGGCCGCCGTACTGTTTGGTGAGCGCGCGGGCGCTCAGAAGCGGCGTCATGCGCTTTCTCCTGTGTTGCTTTCAGTGCCTTGCTGTTCGCGCCGGTCGTGGCAGTAATCGCTGTCCGAGCAGACGAACATGCGCTTGCCCGCATCGTCGACGATCATTTCGTCGAGAAAGCTTTCCTTCGATCCACACAGCGCGCATGCATGCTCCCAGCGCTGCACTTCGAATGGATGGTCGTCGAAATCGAGGCTTTTGACGGGCGTGTACGGCGGAATTGCGTGGATGCGCTGTTCGCGTCCCGCGCCGAACAGTTGCAGCGCGGCGTTCATGTGCATCTTCGGGTTGTCGTACTTCGGGATCGGCGACGGCGACGCAAGGTAGCGTCCATTGACGATTACCGGGTAGTCGTACGTGGTCGCGATGCTGCCGTGATGCACGATGTCTTCGTACAGCTTCACGCTGATGAGCCCGTAATCCGCAAGCGCATGCAGCTTCTTGCATTCCGCCGCGCGCGGCTCCAGCCGATAGAGCGGCTCGGGCATCGGCACCTGATAGACGAGAATCTGCTTGTCCGTGAGCGGCGTTTCGGGAATGCGGTGACGCGTCTGCACGATGGTCGCTTCGCTGGTCTTGCGAGTGGTGTTCACACCCGCGGTGCGCGCGAAGAAACGGCGAATGTTCACGGCGTTGGTGGTTTCGTCGGAGCCCTGGTCGATCACCTTCAGCGTGTCGTCACGCCCGATGATCGACGCCGTCACCTGAATGCCGCCCGTGCCCCAGCCATACGGCAACGGCATTTCGCGCGACGCGAACGGCACCTGATAGCCCGGCACGGCCACGGCCTTCAACAGCGCGCGGCGGATCATGCGCTTGGTCTGTTCGTCGAGATACGCGAAGTTGTAGCCTTCGGCGGCGCTGTCGTGCGCGGCCGTTTGCATCGTCGTGTCGGGCGCGTTCATGCGGCTTGCTCCTCGTTGTCTTCGCGTGACGCGTGCTTTGCGCGCAACCGCCGCACGAGTTCGAGTTCGGACTGAAAGTCGACGTAATGCGGCAGCTTGAGATGCTGCACGAAGCCCGACGCTTCGACGTTATCGCTATGGGACAGCATGAATTCGACGTCCTGCGTCGGCGAGCCGATCGTTTCACCGAGTTCTTCGGCACGCAGCGCGCGATCGACCAGCGCCATCGCCATCGCCTTGCGTTCCGAATGACCGAATGCCAGACCGTAGCCCTGCGTGAAGGTCGGCGGCACTTCGGTGCTGCCCGCGAACTGGTTGATCATCTGGCATTCCGTCACGTCGATCTCGCCGATCACGACGGCTTCGCCGAGTTCATCGAGTTCCATTTCGACTGCGACCGTGCCGAAGCGGATTTCGCCTGCGAACGGATGCGAGTGCGCGTAACCGCGTTGTGTTGCATAGCCCATCGCGAGCAAAAAGCCTTCGTCGCCGCGCGCGAGGTTTTGCAAACGCGTGGCGCGATTCGCGGGGAACGCTATCGGCTCGCGCGTCAAGTCGCGGGGTTCCGGCGCGTCTTGCGTGACGCGTTCCTGTTCGATCAAGCCTTCCTTGTCGAGCAGCGACACGACGCGCGGCATGGCTTCCTGCGCGGCGGATTCCGTGCGTTTCGCCGATAGTGCGCTGTCGTCATTGCCTTCGGCCAGCAATGTGAAATCGAGCAGGCGTTGCGTGTAGTCGTACGTCGCGCCGAGCATCTGGCCGCCGGGCACGTCCTTGAAGGTCGCGGAGATGCGCCGCTCGACCCGCATGTCTTCCGTATCGACGGGCTGCGTATAGCCGAAACGCGGCAGCGTCGTGCGATACGCGCGCAGCAGGAAGATCGCTTCGACGAGATCACCCGCAGCCTGCTTGATTGCCAGCGCCGCAAGCTCTTCGTCGTAGACGGAACCTTCCGTCATCACGCGCGCGACGGCCAGCCGCAACTGCGTGCGAATCTGCGTGACGCTCAATTCGGCGAACTGCGTGTCGCCACGGCGCGCCTTGTCGAGCAGGCGCCACGATGCTTCGATCGCGCGCTCTCCACCTTTGACGGCAACGTACATTAGTTCAGCTCCACGTGAGTCGTGCGCGGCAGGCCGATCAGCGTGTCGCCGCAGACGAGATAACAGTCGATGCCACACGGAAAGAGCGGCGCGAGTTCCGCACGCTCGCGCCAGAAGCGCTCGGGCAGGCCGGCGGGTGAGATGGTATGCGTGTGTTCGATGCCGGGGCCGCGCAAGACGACGGGCGAGCCTTGCGTCAATGAATCGACGCGCACGATCAGCGTCACCGATTGCTCCGGTGTCTCGGGTTCGCCGAGCGCGAAGCACGACAGCGGCGGCAGCGTGCTCGCGTCGTGCACATACGCGAACGCGGCATCTTGCGGTTCGTCGACGAGCGGCGCGCCCGTGTGAAAGCGCAAGGCTGAACCGAGCACGGCGTCGGGTTGCGCGAGCCACACGGGCGTCGAGTAGTCGCATAGCGCGAGCAGCGCGGCGAAGGCGGCGAGATCGGCGCGCGCGTGCGGCAGCGTGTTGCGCGCGTCGCTGCGCGATGCCGGCAGTACATTGTCGATCGTGCCGGGCTTGCCCGGACGCGACAGCGCGTCGAGCAGCGCGCGGAACACGGATTGCGTGTCGTGCACGGGATCGGCGAAGCCCGGCGTCAGCGTCGACAGCGCGATCTGCGGGGATTGAGCGGAAGTGTTCATTAGTCGCCTCGGACCATCGTAAAGAATTCGACGCGCGTCGATGCAGCGTCCTGTTGGCGTTGCGCGTGTTGCGCGGCGAGTTGCGAGGCGAGCGGCGCAATCAGTTGCGCTTGCAAGCGTGCGTGGTGCTGCGGCGTTTGCAGCAGTGCGTCTGCGATAGCAGCGAGTTCGGCGCGGCGGCGGTCGCGGCCCAAATGACATGCGACGCCGACGGTGGTGCCTTCATCCCGTCCGTCGCGCAAACGCAGCGTCGCGCGCGTCACGGTCGCTTCGCCGAGGTTGAACGCGTCGCCCGTGCCGCCGATGCGCCCGCGCACCATCGCCAGCCCGATCTCGGGCGGACGCAGCCAGTCGAATGCGGGTAGCGGCAGGCCTTCCATCGCGCGGGTCAGCGCGGCTTCGAGATCGGCGCGCGCGGAGCGGGCCATGACGGCCATCCACGCGCGGCGGGCAGGATTGGTGGAAGCGGGGGAGTCGGCTGAAGGAGGGGAGGCGGCGGCGCTCATCGGGTTTCCTGGCGGTGTCCTGGAGAGGAATGGTCTACGGCGAGTCCAGACATTTGAGCATCTATTCATCTAAACGTCTAGACGTTTAGAGTTAAACTGTCGCTGGCTCGTGACAGAAGGGCGCGGTTTCATATTTCCGCCACGGCTTGCGGACTACAATGCACAGAACGCTTATTTGAACCGAAGGGAATGACAGCACCATGACATCGAACGACGGCGCAGCGCCGGGCACGATGCTAGAGCGGGGAGCGGGCGTCGCCGTGTGGCGGCAGATCGAGCAGATACTCGCGAAGGAGATCGCCGCAAGCGGCTTCGGCGAAAATGGACGTTTGCCGAGCGAGGGCGAGCTGGCGAAACGCTTCGACGTGAACCGCCATACGATCCGCCGCGCGATGCTGGGTCTTGCGGCTCAAGGACTCGTCAGCGTCGAGCAGGGGCGCGGCACGTTCGTGCAGCCGGGCGCGATCGATTACACGATCGGCCGTCGCACGCGCTTCACCGAAAACCTGCGTCAGCAACATCATTCGGCGGCGGGCACGATGCTGTCGGCGGCGCGCGTGAAGGCCGATCCGACTGTCGCAAAGGCGCTGGGACTTCGCGCGGGCGCATTCGTCTATCGCATCGAGTCGCTGCATGAAGCGGACAGCGTGCCGCTCACGTATGCGCGCAACTTCTATCCGGCCGCGCGCTTCGCCGATCTGCCCGATGTGCTCGAACGCGTGGGCGGCATGACGAAGGCGATGGCCGAGTACGGCGTGACCGACTATCTGCGCAAGTGGAGCCGTATCGGCAGCGTGCTGCCCGAGCCGGAAGTTGCACGGCGTCTGGGCATCAACCGGCAGCAGCCGGTGTTGTGGGTCGAGAACGTCGATGTCGATACGGAAGGCACGCCGATCAAATACGGCTTCACGCACTTCGCCGCCGACCGCGTGCAACTGATGGTGGAGCACGACGTATGAGTGCGGCCATCCAGCATGCGTGGAGCGCACAGGCGCGCTTCGCAATCTATTACGCGCCGGCGCGTGCGTCGGGCTGGTGGGACGCCGGCTCGACATGGCTCGCACGCGATGCCGAAAGCGGTACATCACTCGTTCCGCATGACGCGCCCGCGCTGTCGCAACCGCTCGCGCAACTGACGGCCTCGCCGCGCCGCTACGGCTGGCACGGCACACTGGTCGCGCCGTTTCATCTCGCCGAGCATGTGAGCGTCGCCGATCTGCTCGAAGTATCGGAAAACTGGGCGCAAACGCAGGTGCCGTTTGCATTGGCCGTCGAAGCGGCGACGCTGGGCGACTTCGTGGCCTTGCGTCCTGCCACGCCATCCGGCGACCAACAGATGCGCGCGCTCGCCGCCGATGCCTTGCGCACCTTCACGCCACTGCGCGTCGCGCCATCCAGAGCGGATATTGCAAAACGCATGGCAGCGCCGCTCACGGAACGTCAACGCGAATTGCTCGTCGAATGGGGATATCCGTATGTGCTCGACGAGTTTCGCTTTCACATGACGGTGTCCAATTCGCTCGACAACGCCGCTGATCGCGCCACGATCGTCGAATGGTGGCATCGTGAGGCGCAGCGTCTCGGACCGTTGACGATCGACGGCGCATCGATCTTCGTCGAGCCTGCGCCGGGCGAGCCGTTTATGTTGTGGCAACGGCTCGCGTTCACGGCGAACGGAGGACGGGGGAACGCATGAAAGGCCGCTTGATCTATGTGGTCGGCCCATCGGGCGCGGGCAAGGACTCGTTGCTGCATTTCGCGCGCGAGCATGTCGCGGGCACGTCCGTCGTGTTCGCGCATCGCTACATCACGCGCGAGACAGGGCATAACGAAAATCACATCGCGCTGACCCGCGCAGAGTTCGAGGCACGCTCGGCGCAGGGGCTCTTTGCGCTCGAATGGTCGAGTCACGAATTGCACTATGGCATCGGCATCGAGATCGATGCCTGGCTCGCGCGCGGTTGCACGGTCGTCGTCAATGGCTCGCGCGCGTATCTGTCGCGCGCCTTGAAGCGCTATCGGTATCTCGAAGTCGTGCATATCCACGCGGCGCCGCATATTCTTGCGGCACGTCTGTCGGCGCGCGGGCGCGAAACGCAAGAGCAGGTTTCGGCACGCCTCGCGCGTCAGGCGCCGTTCGCGCTGCCCGACGGCGCGCATCTGACGCATATCGACAACTCCGGCTCGCTGGAAGAAGCAGGCCTCGCGTTCGTCAACGTGCTGAAGGGCTTCGCGCACACGCATGACGGGAAGCATGCCGCCGAGCCCGCTTCGAGTGAAAGCGTCAAGTAAGCTCAAGATGTGGTCGTCTTACGGGCACAGCCGCGCGTTGCTATAGTTTGCGGTTTTAACGCTGCGCGCAAGACGCAGTGGGCAAACCCCGGAGTTCACCTGATGACCGACGCCACCCGTCTCACCGAAATCACCGACCTCGAACCCGCCGCCGCCGCGCTGCGCGAGATTCGCCATCACATTCACCACCATCCGGAACTCGCGTACGAAGAGGTCGCGACGGCGGCGCTCGTCGCGGAAAAGCTGGAAGCGTGGGGCTGGCAGGTGACGCGCGGGGTCGGCGAGACGGGCGTGGTCGGCACCTTGAAGGCGGGCGACGGGACGCGCAGCATCGGCCTGCGCGCGGATATGGACGCGCTGCCCATCACCGAGCAGACGGGGCTGCCGTACGCGAGCGGCACGCACGGCAAGATGCACGCTTGCGGTCACGACGGCCACACGACGATGCTGCTCGGCGCCGCGCAGCATCTCGCGAGCACCCGCCGTTTTTCCGGCACCGTGCATCTGTATTTTCAGCCGGCTGAGGAAAGCGGCATCGACAGCGGCGCGAAGAAGATGATCGAAGACGGCCTGTTCGAGCGCTTTCCGTGCGATGCCGTGTTCGGCGTGCATAACCATCCGGGCGCGGAGCCGGGCAAGTTTCTGTTCCGCAAGGGCGCGTTCATGGCGGCGGGCGACAAGGCGACGATCACGATCGAAGGCGTCGGCGGCCACGCGGCGCGCCCGCATCTCACCGTCGATCCCATCGTGATCGCGTCGAGCATCGTGATGGCGCTGCAGACCATCGTCGCGCGCAACGTGAACCCTTCGCAGCCCGCCGTGGTGACGGTCGGCACGATGCACTCGGGCGTGGCGAACAACGTGATTCCGTCGAGCGCGAAGCTCGAATTGAGCGTGCGCTCGTTCAGCCCGGAAGTCCGCGCGCTATTGAAACAGCGCATTACGGAGCTGGCGGAGAGCCAGGCCGCGAGTTATGGCGGCAAGGCGCACGTCGAGTATGTCGAGGGCTATCCCGTCGTCGTGAACACGGACGCGGAAACGGAGTTCGCGATCGAGGTGGCGCGCGAACTGGTCGGCGCGGAGAACGTCGAGCCGAACGCGGATATCCTGATGGGCAGCGAGGATTTCGCGTTCATGCTCGAACAGCGGCCGGGTTCGTTCCTGCGCTTGGGCAATGGCGTCGGCGAAGACGGCTGCATGGTGCACAACCCGCACTACGATTTCAACGACCGCAATCTGCCCGTCGGAGCGGCGTATTGGGCGCGTCTCGTGGAGCGCTATCTGGGCCGTTGATCGGGTGCGTTGAGCGCAGGCGCGGTGCGCCCACAGGCATCGAGCGGCCTCAGCCGCGCAACGCGACCATGTTCGACACCGACTGCGCGGCTTTCTGCAACGGCTCGAGAAACGCTTTCACCATCTGTTTGGCGGAATTGCGCTGCGCGTTGCCGCTGATGTTCATCGCGGCGATGATCTGCCCGCGCCGGTTGCGGATCGGCGCGGACAGCGAGATCAGCCCGCCCTCCAGTTCCTGATCGACGATGGACCAGCCCTGGCTGCGCACCTGCGCGATCACCTTCTTCAACTCGTCCTTGTCGGTGATCGTGCGCGGCGTGTGCGCGACGATGGGTGACGCGTCGAGGATCGCGTCGAGCGCCGCCGGGTCGAGCGCCGACAGCAGCACCCGGCCCATCGATGTGCAATACGCCGGCAAGCGGCTGCCGATCGACAGATTGATCGTCATGATCTTGTGGGTCGGCACGCGCAGCACGTAGACGATTTCCGTACGGTCCAGCACGGCCGCCGAACAGCTTTCGTGAACTTCCGCCGACAGTTCTTCCATGAATGGCTCGGCGAGATTCCAGAACGGCATCGACGTCAGATAGGCGAAACCGAGGTCGAGAATCTTCGGCGTCAGGCGAAACAGGCGGCCTTCCGCTTCGACATAGCCGAGCGTCTGCAGCGTCAGCAGAATGCGGCGCGCGCCCGCGCGCGTGAGACCCGTCGCGGACGCGACGTCCGTCAGCGTCTGCTCCGGCCGCTCGGCGTTGAACGCGCGAATCACCGCGAGGCCGCGCGCGAACGACTGCACGTACGAGTCGCCCGGTTTGTCCGGGGCGTCCGTCTCGTTGACGGGAACGGCTTGTGACGCGGCGGGTAGTTTGCTCATGGGACTATGTGAAATCGGTGCGAAACGTGCGGACGTCGGGACAAGCGGTCGTTACGCTACGGAAAGGCGTGACGATAGCGCAAGCGCCAGGATTCGCCAACTTCGTGGACGGGGGCGTGTGGCGCGCGCGAACCGGCCTCAGGAAAACCCGGCGAAGCGCGCATTCCTGCCGTTTTCGCCGTACCTTATTGCCGTTTTCGACGACCCACTCACCCTCCGGCGCGCTTGACAGTCTTTCCACGCCCCGCCTATTATCGAACCTGAAATGTTCGATAGATGATCGTTTGTTCGAGTATAGAACAAATTTGGCTTTATCGGCACGTTTTTTCGGGCGCTACCCAATGCGCCGATGCTGGCGCCTTCAACGATACGCCGGCCCCGCCATTACTGGAGACATCTCATGACGGAAGCTTTCCTGTGCGACGCGATTCGCACGCCGATTGGCCGCTACGCGGGTTCGCTGTCGTCGGTGCGCGCCGACGATCTGGGCGCTGTGCCGCTCAAGGCGCTGATGGAGCGCAACAAGGACGTCGACTGGAGCGCCGTCGCCGACGTGATTTACGGCTGTGCGAACCAGGCCGGTGAAGACAACCGTAACGTCGCGCGCATGTCGCTGTTGCTGGCGGGCCTGCCGAAAGACGTGCCGGGCTCGACGGTGAACCGGTTGTGCGGCTCGGGCATGGATGCCGTCGGCATCGCGGCGCGCGCGATCAAATCGGGCGAGGCCGGGTTGATGATCGCGGGCGGCGTCGAAAGCATGAGCCGCGCGCCGTTCGTGATGGGCAAGGCGACGAGCGCATTTTCGCGTCAGGCCGACATCTACGACACGACGATCGGCTGGCGCTTCGTCAATCCGCTGATGAAGCAGCTGTACGGTGTCGATTCGATGCCGGAAACGGGCGAAAACGTCGCAACGGACTACAACGTCAGCCGCGCCGACCAGGATGCGTTCGCGATGCGCAGCCAGCAGAAGGCGGCGCGCGCGCAGCAGGACGGCACGCTCGCGCAGGAAATCGTCTCCGTGACGATCCCGCAGAAGAAGGGTGATGCAATTGTTGTGTCGAAGGACGAGCATCCGCGCGAGACGAGTCTTGAAGCGCTTGCGAAGCTGAAGGGCGTCGTGCGTCCGGACGGGACGGTGACGGCGGGCAACGCGTCGGGCGTCAACGATGGCGCCGCGGCGTTGCTGCTCGCCAACGCGGAGACCGCGAAGCGCTTTGGCCTGACGCCGCGTGCGCGCGTGCTCGGGATTGCCACGGCGGGTGTCGATCCGCGCGTGATGGGCATCGGTCCTGCGCCGGCGACGCAGAAGTTGCTTGCGCGGCTGAACATGAACATTGGACAGTTCGACGTGATCGAGTTGAACGAGGCGTTCGCGTCGCAAGGTCTTGCTGTGCTGCGCGCGCTGGGTGTTGCTGATGATGATGCTCGCGTTAATCCGAACGGTGGTGCAATTGCGCTTGGGCATCCGCTCGGGATGAGCGGCGCGCGGCTTGTGACGACGGCGATGTATCAGTTGCAGCGCACGCAGGGCCGTTTTGCGCTGTGCACGATGTGCATTGGGGTGGGGCAGGGTATTGCGATTGCGATTGAGCGGGTTTGAGTGAGGGGATGGGGTTGGTCTGGTTTGGTTTGGTGTTCTAGCCTTTGCGCTGGCATCCGCGTTTTGCTTTTGATTTTGCTTTTGCTGGTATCCGCGTTATGGCTTGGCGCTGGCATCCGCGAATTGTTAGCGTGCTTCATGCGTCGCCCCTGTGCGGGGCGG
>NZ_JAGUUD010000250.1:0-2588 GCF_020177535.1 Paraburkholderia sp. XV
CGTTGATCCTGCGAATGGGCGGGATGCTGCGACATGCGTGTCCTCCGTTGATTCATTGCGGATGCTGCGCGAACGGCGGTACGCCGGCTCGCGGTTCATCAACCGTGCAAGCGCGATGCCTGCGCTTGCGAACTGCGGGCCCCGGGCTTGCTGCTTCACTGTTTCAGCGGTGCGCAACCGCATCTCATTGGGAGAGGGCACATGAAAGCAGTCGTTTTCCACGGCATTGGCGATATCCGGCTCGACACCGTTCCCGATCCGGCCATCCAGCAACCGACGGACGCCGTCGTCCGGATCACGTCCAGTGCGATATGCGGCACTGATCTACACATGATTCGCGGCACGATGCCCGGCATGCAGCCCGGCACGATACTCGGGCATGAGGCCGTCGGGATCGTCGAGGAAGTCGGGCGCAACGTGCGCAATCTTCGCAAGGGAGACCGCGTGCTCGTGCCGTCGACTATTTCATGCGGTCATTGCGCGTATTGCCGCGCAGGCTACACGGCGCAATGCGATACGGCCAACCCGAACGGGCCGCTGGCAGGAACGGCGTTTTATGGCGGCCCTAAAGCCACGGGTCCGTTCGACGGCCTGCAGGCCCAGTACGCGCGCACGGCGCTCGCTCACGCAAGTCTGATCCGTCTGCCCGACAACATCGACGACGACCGCGCCATCCTCATGTCGGATATCTTCCCGACCGGCTTCTTCGGCGCACAACTTGCGGAAGTGCAACTGGGCGATACCGTTGCCGTGTTCGGCGCGGGACCCGTCGGACAGTTCGCGGTCGCCAGTGCGAAGCTGATGGGCGCGGGCCGGGTAATCTGCGTGGACCGTGTGCCGTCGCGGCTCGACATGGCCCGCGCCCAAGGCGCCGAGGTGGTCGATTTCGACGTCGACGATCCCGTGCACACCATACTCGAGCTGACAGGCGGCATCGGCGTGGACCGCGTGATCGATGCCGTCGGCGTCGACGCGGTGCGAGCCGCTAAAGGGCCGGCCGCGAGCGCGCAGCAGGACAGGGAGCAGAAGTTCGACCAGGAGCGCGACGAAATCGCACCTGAGCGCAACGAGCAGGGCCGACACTGGACGCCCGGCAGCGGCCCGTCTCAGGTGCTGCAGTGGGCCGTGAAGGCGGTCGCGAAAGCGGGTACGGTGTCGATCATCGGCGTGTATCCGGCGAATGACCGCTTTTTCCCGATAGGCGAAGCGATGAATCGCAACCTGTCGGTCAGGATGGGCAACTGCAATCACCGCGCGATTACACCGCACCTGGTCGAACTGGTAGCGAACGGATCGTTCGATCCCATTTCGGTGCTGACACAACGGGAGCCGATCACCAATGCGATCGAAGCCTACCAGGCATTCGATGCACGCGAGCCGGGCTGGATCAAGGTGAAACTCGAACCTTGATCGATCGGGCGTCGCATGAAGGGCTCCCGTGATATTGTTTCGGTCCCGCCTGGGGCGGCATCGGGTCGCCGGCTCTTCGCGCGGAAAGATGGTCACGGTCCGCGCGACAGCGTTGGCCCCACTGCAAGCGCGCCGGCTAACCCCGTGTCGAATCGGGGCGAATGATCTGTACCGCGCTTGCACGAGCGCCCGGCGTGGGGGGCAACATCCTCCATCAGCAACGAAGCGCGCACGCCGTCAGTCGCTTCGTCCAGCGAACGGTTCAGCGCGATGAAAGTGCTGTTGATACGGCTCTCGGCGCCGCCAACGGCGTCGGTGAATGCGTCCAGTGCGATCTCGTTCAGATGTCGCCAGTAGGCGGCCGCTTTCGCGGTCCCCGCCAGCGCAAAACTTGTCTGCAAACGCCACGCGCCAAGCGGCGAACACTCGTTTGAAGCCTCTAGCGCGACTGCCTGCTGCTCGTCGAGCGACTCATGTATCGCCTTGCTGTTCAGTTCCGCAATCCGCCCGGCTGTCTCGACACAAAGCTGCGCCAAGTCGATCAACGGGTTTGCGGGCCACGCGTCGTGCTCGCGGACAGTGTCGGCAGAGGGGCAACGGAGTTTCAGTGTGCTCGAAGGAGGGCGTGTAGCGGGATTCGCGCAATTCTGGGTGATCGAGTCGAGCGCGGTTCATATCGGACGGGCCATCGTGTCGCCGCACTGCCGCGGCAGGCATCGGACGGTATCTCGTGCAGGCACTCGTCATGGAAGGGCTGAGCTCAACGGGCGCGGGTCGCTCGACGCTCCGGGTTGCGTGCGGAAACGACCGCGCCCGGGCCCTGTATGCAAGCATGGGCTTCGAAGCGGTGCGGGAGCGCTCCACGCCGGACGTCCTGTTCATGCAGCGGTTTGCGTGAATGCATGCCGCGCATCCAGCGGGCCAGGCGCTTGCTAGATCTTGCTAGAGAGTTGACACAACCGCGCACCGGCACGCGGGACGCGCGACGATTTCATGGGAGAAAGCAATGACCGGGACCCAATATGCAACGCCGCCTTTCGCGCCGCAACAGCAGGACGCCGTGCCGGGCCGTACCGCGCCGATGACTCCACAGCCAGACCATGGCGAAGAGCGCTATGTCGGACACAACCGGCTCGCAGGCAAGGCGGCGATCATCACGGGCGGCGACAGCGGCATTG
>NZ_JAGUUD010000251.1:0-2324 GCF_020177535.1 Paraburkholderia sp. XV
CGCGCCAGTTCTTCCGTGCGCAACGCGACGCGCCGTTCGAGATCGTCGCGTACCTGTTCGAGCGCCGCTTCCGTCTCCTTGCGCACCGCGACTTCATCCAGCAGTTGCCGGTTCTGCGCAACGAGTTGCTTGTGCATCGCGCGCAGTTCGAGATGCACGCCGACGCGCGCGAGCATCTCGTCGACGCGCAGCGGCTTGGTCACGTAATCGACACCGCCCGAGGAAAACCCTTCGACGCGGTCTTCATGGCCCGTCAGCGAAGTCATGAAGATCACAGCGATATCGCGCGTGCGTTCGTCACGCTTGAGCCGCCGGCAGGTTTCGAAGCCGTCGATGCCGGGCATCTTCACGTCGAGCAGAATCAGATCGGGCTGCGCGAAGGCCGCGCGTTCGAGCGCCTCCATACCGTCGAGCGCAACCAGCACGCGGATGCCGCGCGCCTCGAGACTGTCGACGACCACGCCGACATTGGCGGGCGTATCGTCGACGATCAGGATCGTGCCCGACGGCACGGCGGACGCAGCGACGTGGCTCATGATGCCGTGTTCCCTTCGAGATAGCGCTCCACCAGTTGCAGGATCGCCTTCGACTGCCAGGCACGCGCCAGTTGATGCAGCCGTGCCGCAAAGGCGGCGTGCGCCGGATCGCTCGCTGCCATCCGCTCGGCCCATTGCACGATGCCGCTCATGTTGCCGTCGCGCGCAAGCTGATGCAGCTCGCTCATTGCTTCGGCGGGAATGTTGACGGGAAAGGTCGCCGGCATCGGCGCCCCGGCGGGCGGCTGGACAGCCTCGCGAATCCAGTCGATACCGAGCAGCGCCGCGATTCGCGCGAGCAGCACGTCGAAATCGAGTGGCTTGCTGATGAACGCGTTCGCGCCCGCTTCCAGACTCCTCGCGCCGTCCACGCCGCACGGCGATGCCGAGATCGCGATGATCGGCGTGCACGCGAACGCGGGCATCGCGCGGAAGCGGCGCGTCACAGTCAGACCGTCGATGCCGGGCATCACGATGTCCGTGAGTATCAGATCGGGAGATTCCGTTTGCGCAAGCGCGATGCCATCGGCGCCGCTCGCGGACTCCACGGTGTCGAAGCCGATCCGCGTCAGCAGCTCGACGATGACGGCGCGGTTGATCTGCACGTCGTCGATCACCAGCACCTTGCGGCGCGGACCTTCGTAACCTGTGATGATCGCGGCGCCGCTCGTCACGTGGAGAATGCGCGGTTCCACGAGCGCGGGCGGCAGTTCGAACCAGAACACGCTGCCACGCCCGACGTCGCTCTCGACCTTCACCTCGCCGCCCATCGCGCGCACGAACTGGCGGCTGATCGCGAGGCCAAGCCCCGTGCCGCCCGCGCGGCGTTCGGTGCCGCCTGCCTGTTCGAAGGGCATGAAGATCTTCTCGTGATACTCGGCGGCGATGCCGATGCCCGTGTCGTGCACCTCGAAGCGGGCCGCGCCGTTTTCCGCGCGCCCGATGAACAGGCGCACGCTGCCTTCATCGGTGAACTTCATCGCGTTCGACAACAGATTGAGCAGCACCTGGCGCAAGCGATGCTCGTCGGCGCGCACGCCGCCCGGCGCATCGGCCGCAACCGTGCATTCGAACGCGAGCTTGCGCTGTTCGGCCTTCACGCCGATGATCTCGCGAATCGTATCGACGAGGCCCGCCAGCGGCACGTCGCAAATCTCGATGCGCAGCTTGCCCGCTTCGACCTTCGCGAAATCGAGCGTCTCGTCGATCAGCGCCAGCAGGTGCTCGCCGCTCTGCTGGATCACGGCAACGCCGTCGCGCTGACGCAGGCTGAGCGTGCTGTCGCGCCGGAGAATCTGCGCATAGCCGAGAATGCCGTTGAGCGGCGTGCGCAATTCGTGGCTCAGGTTCGCGAGGAACTCGCCTTTCGCGCGATTGGCCGCTTCCGCCATGTGCCGCGCTTCGCGCTCGACGGCTGCTTCGCGTTCGTCGAGATACGCGCGATGCAGCCGCATCCCCATTGCGTTGAACGCCGACACCACGCGGTCGAGCTCGTCCGGCTCGCGCGGCGGCTTGCGTTGCAGAACGAACGGCGAGGGCGGCTCGTGGAAATCGTAGTCGCTGACGCTGCGCGCGATCGCCGCGAGGTGCCGCGTGAGCAGCCGCCACAGAATGTAAAACGTGAACAGCGCGACGAGAAACGTATTCGCGCCCTGGCTCACGAGTATCACGAGCGCCGTGCGCGTCAGATCGTGATAGAGGTTGGCGAGTGTCGCCTCGACATACAGCGTGCCGATCTGCTCGACCTTGTCCTGCACGCGGTACACGATCGGGAACTCGCGGGCGACT
>NZ_JAGUUD010000252.1:0-2124 GCF_020177535.1 Paraburkholderia sp. XV
ATTTTTCCGATATGCACCAAGCATTTTATAATCCGGCAATTACGACCTGATACACATTGCCTTTAAAATACGATTGCGATTTACGTCTTCATTTCTGTATTATCGCGCGGTAGCGCGTGGGCGCAATCGGATTAAAAAGAGGCGGTATGGGGGCGCAGGACATCATCGCGGCGATGACTGGCGGGCTGATGCAGACCGACCGGCTGCTCAGGCTGGATACGCCGCTGGGCGGCGATGTCCTGCTGCCGCAGCGCGCGATCGGCCATGCGCGGCTGGGCCGGGAGAGCGCCTTTACGGTCGATGTGGTTTCATTGCGCGACGGCATCGAACTCAAATCGCTGATTGCGCAGCCTGTCACGTTATGGGTCCAGCAGACCGACCGGACTTATCGCGCGCATCACGGTTATGTGCATACGGCGCGCAGGCTCGGTTCCGACAGTTCGCTTACCCGTTATCAGATCGGCTTTACGTCGTGGCTGCATTTTCTGCGCTTCAGAACGGATGCCCGCATCTGGCAGGATAAAACCGCCGATGCCATTCTCACCGATATATTCAATGCCCATCCGCAGGCGCAGGGAGCATTCCGCTTTGCATTGAGCCAGCCGCTCGCGCAGCGCTCGTTCTGCGTGCAATACGAAAGCGACTGGAATTTCTGTCACCGGCTGATGGAAGCGGAAGGGCTGTTCAGTTATGTCGAACAGGCCGACGACGGCAGGTCGCATACGCTCGTCATCACGGACGATATCGGTACGCTCAAGCCTCTGAGCCCGCAGACGGTGAACTTCTATCGCGCGGGCACGGACAGCGAGACCGATGCGTTCGTGCAGTGGGCCGGCACGCGCACGCTGCAAAGCACGACGCTCACTACGCGCACGTTCGATTACAAGTCGCCTGCGGGGGCGGCCAATCCGAAAGGCACGTCCGTGCCGACGATGGCCACGCAGGGCAATCTGCCCGCGCAGGCCGAGGTCTACGAGTACACGGGTGCCTACACGTATGGCGCGCAGGATCGCGGCGATCATCTGTCGAAAGTGCGCATGGAAGAGTGGGAATCGCGCGCGCGGCGTTTCGATGGTGTGGGGGCCGTGCGCGGCGTCGATGCGGGTCGCTGGTTCGAGCTGGCGAATCACCCGGAGCATGGTTCGGGCGGCGCGCAGGAGAGGCAGTTCGCGGTGATCGCTGTCGAATGGGTGATCGAGAACAATCTGCCTGTCTCCGTTGGCGCGACGGATTTTCCGCACAGCCTGAAGGACGCGATTGCGGCGGCGCGTGCGCAGCATGGCGCCGGATCGCTGACCGTAAAGGCCAGCGACGGCAGTGAAGGGTTTTATATGGCGCGCGTCGAGGCGCAGCGCAAGATCATCCCGTACCGCAGCCCGTTCGAGCATCACAAGCCGGAGATGCGGCTGCAGACGGCGACCGTCGTGGGGCCTTCGAATGAAGAGGTGTATACCGACGAGCTGAACCGTATCAAGGTGCGCTTTCACTGGGACCGGTTGAACCCGGGCGACGAGAACGCCTCGTGCTGGGTCCGCGTGGCGATGTCGGATACGGGCGGCGGCTATGGCAGCGTGCACGTGCCGCGTATCGGCGAGGAGGTGATCGTCAGCTGGCTCGATGGCGACTGTGACCGGCCCGTGGTGACGGGGCGCGTCTATAACGGCGCAAAGACGCCGCAATGGCACTCGAATGGCATCCTGTCGGGCTATCGCTCAAAAGAGTATCAGGGCAGCGGCTATAACCAGATGGTGATGGACGACGCGAGCGGGCAGAACCGCGTGCAGCTCTATAGCAGCAGCGCCAACTCGTTCCTGCATCTGGGGTATCTGGTCGCGCAGAACGGCAACACGCGTGGTGCGTACCTGGGCAGCGGCTTCGATCTGAAATCGGATGCGTATGGGGCGGTGCGGGCCTCGCAGGGATTGTATGTGTCGACCCATCCGTCGACGGGCACGGCCAGCCAGCCGCTCGATGTGAGCGCGGCGCGCGCGCAGCTGGAGAACTCGCGGAGTGTGCTCGATGCGATGTCGTCGGCGAGCGAGACGCATCAGGCGGAATCGCTGAAAGACGGCACGCAGGCGCTCGAGGCGTTCAGCGATGCGACGCAGAACAGCGTCGCGGGCA
>NZ_JAGUUD010000253.1:0-2000 GCF_020177535.1 Paraburkholderia sp. XV
GCCCCGCACAGGGGCGACGCGTGAAGCGAGCTAACAAAACGCGGATGCCAGCGCAGCGGCCAGAACACACCAAACCAAACCAAACCAAACCAAACCTCAACCCGCGCCGCGTCCGCGCCGACGCCCATTAAACCTTCATATAGGTTGACACAACCATTCGACTGCAAGGGCAACCCTATGTACGGCTAGTCGCGCCAGGCTCATCCGTTTAACTTTGATTCCATCGCGGCAGCGACATCCAGGCCGCAATCAAATCACTGAAACGGGAAAAACCTGCCATGACCACCACAATGCTCGACCTGCACGCCCCGCTAGCCGATGTCGTGTCGCGCCGCCAGGCATCCCCCATCGTCGCCGAACAGCAATGGCGCCGCATGACCGCGTCCGCGTCCGCGCACGACGCCGCGACCCAGCGCGATAACGTCGTCGTCATGCGCTGGACCCACAACGGCGACGCGCCGCTCGAAGTATCGAACGAAGGAAGCGCCGACGATCACTGCATCGGCCTGAACCTGAAGTGCGCGGCAATGACCTTCGATCACGCCGGACGCAGGCTCGTGCACGGCCGCCTGACGGCAGGCGCCGTTCAGGTCACCGCGCCCGCCGTGCCGACCAAGGCCGTGTTCGCGTCGTCCGCCGACGTGCTGCATCTGTTCGTGTCGCAACAGGTCCTCGCCGAGTGCTATCAGGACCTGTTCCAGCACTCGCGCGACACCGGCATCGTGCTCGACGATCCCGAACTCATCCGCGACCCCGTGCTCGAGCGTCTGGGCCAGGCACTGGCCGTCTCGCAGAGCAACGACGCCGCGCTCGGCAAGATGTTCACCGACAGCGTCAGCCTCGCAATCGTGTCGCACATCGTCGCGCGTCATTTCGCCGGTGCCACGCGCCGTTCGCGCGAAGCCGCGCCGCTGCCGCAATGGCGCATGAACCGCGTGATCGAGTTCGTCGACGCTCACCTCGCCGAACCGATCGGGCTTGCCGACATCGCCGCGAGCGCGGGCCTCACGCGCATGCATTTCGCCGCGCAGTTCCGCCGCGCAACGGGCGTGCGTCCGCACGAATACCTGCTGCGCCGGCGTGTCGAGCATGCCCAACATCTGCTCGTGACATCGAAGCACAACGTGATGGATGTCGCCCTCAGCTGCGGATTCCGCTCGCAGGCCCACTTCACGACCGTGTTCAAGAAGTTCGTCGGCGAAACGCCGCATCGCTGGAAAGAAAAGACCAACGACGCGCGCTAACGCGCCGTCCCGTGCCTTCGACAGCGCAGCAGCCTCGCCCGAACCGATCGCTTTCCACAGGAGTTTCGACATGCTGGCAAACGCAAACGTGATGGACCCATGGACCCAGACCATCGGTCTGCTAGGGACGGCGTCGTGCCTGATGGCCGTCGCGGAAGCCGCAGCACAGCCGCGTCACAAGACGCGCAGCGCGGATGAGCCCGTGGGCGCGCAGGTGACGCTGATTGACCGCCCGACGCCGTCGACGGCCACCATCGCGTGGCGCGATTCCACGCGCGGCTGTTTCGGCGATCAGGTCTGGCGCATGGCGCGCGCGCGCATGCCGGGCTTTTGCGCGATGAGCGGCCAGGCCATCCGCCCCGGCGACGCCGTGTACAAGCCAAATCCACGGCCCACGCCCGTCAATGGCGATGCGATGATCCTGGCGTCCGTCCTGCGCGACGCGGCCACCCTCTGAACAGGGCGAGTCGTGTCAGGCAGGCGGCGTGCGATGTCCCCTGCAATGCGAATCACGCGGCACATGTGGCATGGTCCCCGGCTTGGGGCGCGACGCGACCGCGAACGGGCGAGTCGTGCAAGATGGGATCTGGCATCCGCGTTTTGCCTTCGCGGAGCGGCGGTTCGGTGTGTTTGCCTTTGCGCTGGCATCCGCGTTACGTTAGCGTGCTTCAGGCGTCGCCGTTCGGTGTTATCGGCCTTTTCGCTGGCATCCGCGTGACGTTAGCTCGCTTCAGGCGTCGCCCCTGTGCGGGGCGG
>NZ_JAGUUD010000254.1:0-1696 GCF_020177535.1 Paraburkholderia sp. XV
AGTGAATCTCCGGCTCACCCGCCGCAGCGCTTGCGCCATCGCGTTGCAGGAAGTCGAAGTCGCAGCCCTTGTCGGCCTGCAGCACATGCACCTGATGCATCGCGCCGTAGCCGCGTGAGAACCTCGGCGCGGGCGCGACCCACTCGGCCTTGCGGCGCGCCAGTTCCTCATCCGATACCAGCACGTTCAGCTTGCGCTGCGGCACGTCGAGTTCGATCATGTCGCCGTCGCGCACCAGCGCGAACGGCCCGCCAATGAACGACTCCGGCGCCACGTGCAGCACGCATGCGCCATAGCTCGTGCCGCTCATGCGCGCATCGGAAATGCGCAGCATGTCGCGCACGCCCTTTTGCAGCACCTTCTTCGGCAGCGGCAACTGGCCCCACTCGGGCATGCCCGGCGCGCCGACGGGCCCTGCATGCTGCAATACGATCACGCAGGTTTCGTCGATATCGAGCGCGTCGTCGTCGATGCGCGCGGCCATGTCGTTGTAGTCCTTGAACACCACCGCGCGGCCCGTGTGCACCATCAGATGCGGCTCGGCCGCACCCGGCTTGATGACGGCGCCATCGGGCGCGATGTTGCCGCGCAGGACGGCCAGACCGTTGTCCGGCATCAGCGGGTGGCTGCGGCGGCGGATCACGTCGTCGTTGAAAATCTGCGCGCCTTCCAGGTTCTCGCCGAGCGTCTTGCCGTTCACGGTCTTCTGCGAGCCGTCGATCAGTTCGCCCAGCTCCGCGAGCATCGCCTGCAGGCCGCCCGCGTAATAGAAGTCTTCCATCAGATACGCGCCCGTCGGCCGGATATTGGCCAGCACCGGCGTGCGGCGGGAAATGCTGTCGTAGCGGTCGAGCGTCAGTTCGATCCCGGCGCGGCGCGCCAGCGCAATCATGTGCACGATCGCGTTGGTCGAGCCCGACAGCGCGAGGCAGGTCGTCACCGCGTTGTCGATCGACTTCACCGTGAGAATGTCCGACGGCTTCAGGTCTTCCCACACCATCTCGACGATACGCATGCCCGTTTTCGCGGACATCTGCGCGTGACGCGAATCCGGCGCGGGAATCGACGCGAAGCCCGGCAGCGTGAAGCCGAGTGCTTCGGCGGCGCTCGTCATGGTGGACGCCGTGCCCATTGTCATGCAGTGGCCCGGCGAGCGCGCAATGCCGCCCTCGACGCCCTGCCAGTCTTCTTCCGTGATCTTGCCCGCGCGCAGGTCGGCCCAGTATTTCCACGTGTCGGAGCCCGAGCCGAGCGTCGCGCCGTTCCAGTTGCCGCGCAGCATCGGGCCGGCGGGCAGAAAGATGGTCGGCAGGTCCATGCTGATCGCGCCCATCAGCAGCGCGGGCGTGGTCTTGTCGCAGCCGCCCATCAGCACGACGCCGTCAGCGGGATACGAGCGCAGCGTCTCTTCCGCTTCCATCGCGAGGAAGTTGCGGTAGAGCATCGTGGTGGGCTTCTGGAACGGCTCCGACAAGGTCTGCACCGGCAACTCGATCGGAAAGCCGCCCGCCTGCCAGATGCCGCGCTTGACCTCTTCCACACGCTGCTTGAAGTGCGTGTGGCACGGGTTCATCTCGCTCCATGTGTTGAGGATCGCGATAACCGGCTTGCCCGCGTACTCCTCGCGGCTGTAGCCCATTTGCGCCGTGCGCGAGCGATGGCCGAACGAGCGCAGATCGTTCACGCCATACCAGCG
>NZ_JAGUUD010000255.1:0-1683 GCF_020177535.1 Paraburkholderia sp. XV
GCGCAAGCCGTGCTCGAAGAATCCGCGAAGCTGTGCGGGGAAGTGCTGGCGCCGCTGAACGTCGAAGGCGACAGGAACCCGAGCAACTGGAAAGACGGCCACGTCACGGCGACGCCCGGTTTCGCCGATGCATTCCGCCAGTTCGCCGCAGGCGGCTGGCAGGGCGTGCAGCATCCCGTCGAATACGAAGGCCAGGGCCTGCCGAAGCTGATCGCGACGGCCTGTATCGAGATGCTGAACGCGTCGAACCTGTCGTTCGCGCTGTGCCCGCTGCTGACGGATGGCGCGATCGAGGCGCTGCTCACGGCAGGCAGCGACGCCCAGAAAAAGACCTACGTGCCGAAGCTGATTTCCGGCGAATGGACGGGCACGATGAACCTCACCGAGCCGCAGGCGGGCTCCGATCTCGCGCTGGTGCGCACGCGCGCCGAGCCGCAGGGCGATGGTTCGTTCAAGCTGTTCGGCACGAAGATTTTCATCACGTGGGGCGAGCACGACATGGCGGACAACATCGTCCACCTCGTGCTCGCGCGTACGCCGGATGCGCCCGAGGGCGTGAAGGGCATTTCGCTGTTCGTCGTGCCGAAGTTTCTCGTCAACGAGGACGGCTCGCTGGGCGAGCGTAACGACGTGCATTGCGTGTCGATCGAGCACAAGCTAGGGATCAAGGCGAGCCCGACGGCCGTGCTTCAGTTCGGCGATCACGGTGGCGCAATCGGTCACCTGATCGGTGAAGAGAATCGCGGCCTCGAATACATGTTCATCATGATGAACGCGGCGCGGTTTGCGGTCGGCATGCAGGGCGTGGCGATATCGGATCGTGCGTACCAGAAGGCGGTCGCGTACGCGAAGGAGCGCGTGCAGAGCCGGCCGGTTGACGGCTCCGCGAAACAGGCCGTGTCGATCATTCATCATCCCGACGTGCGCCGCATGCTGTCGACGATGCGCGCACTCACGGAAGGCTCGCGCGCGCTGGCCTACGTCGCGGCCTCGCACAGCGATCTCGCGCACCGCCATCCCGACGAGACGAAGCGTGCGGAGCATCAGGCGATCTACGAATACCTGGTGCCGATCGTGAAGGGCTGGAGCACGGAGCTGTCGGTGGATGTGACGAGCCTCGGCGTGCAGGTGCATGGCGGCATGGGCTTCATCGAGGAAACGGGGGCGGCGCAGTACTATCGCGACGCGCGCATCCTGCCGATCTACGAAGGCACGACGGCCATCCAGGCCAACGATCTCGTCGGCCGCAAGACGGTGCGTGACGGCGGCGCGGTCGCAAAAGCACTGCTGGCGCAGATTGCGCAGACGGTCGAAGCGCTCAAGCCGCACAAGGGCGCAGCGTTCGATTCGATGCAGAAACATCTGTCACTCGGACACGACGCGCTGCAATCGGCCGTGGCGTATGTCGTCGCGAATGCGAAGCGCGATCCGAATGCGGTATTCGCGGGCAGCGTGCCGTATCTGAAGCTTGCGGGCATCGTGCTGGGCGGCTGGCAGATGGCGCGCGCGATGCTGGCGGCGCACGAGAAGCACGCGCAGGACGCGTCGTTTTATAGCGCGAAGATCGCGACCGCGCAGTTCTTCGCGGAACATGTGCTGCCGCAGGCGGTGGCGTTAGAAGCGTCGATCACCAGCGCGAAGGGCGGCGAGGGCGTGCTCGCGTTGTCCGAAGATCAGTTCTGA
>NZ_JAGUUD010000256.1:0-1539 GCF_020177535.1 Paraburkholderia sp. XV
GCGATAGCCCGTATGCACGCCCCAGTAGTAGAAGATCAGCGAGAACACGATGACGACCAGCATGTCCCAGCCATACGGCAGCACGCCGAGACCGCCAAACTGCTTGCTGCCGATCAGCGACAGGATCGCCATGACGGGCAGATACGCCACCAGCCACCATGCCGCCTTCAGATCCTGGTTGAAGCCTTCGAAGCCCGACTTCGCCTGGAAGTAGAAGTATACGGGGAGCGCAACGATCATCAGCAGGATGATCTCGCCCGTCAGCGGCCACTTCGCCCAGTACAGGATCAGCGACGCGCACACGAACGCGAACGGCGCGATCACGCTCATGCCGCGAATGTGCAGCGGACGCTCGAGGTCGGTCGCCGCGCGGCGCAGCGCCATCAGGCTGATCGGGCCCGTCAGGTACGAGATCACCGTCGCCACCGAAATGACGGCCGCCAGCGAGCTCCAGCCACGGAAGAAGAACAGGAAGATGAACGACACCAGCAGGTTGAACCACATCGCCGGGCGCGGCACGCCGTACAGCGGATGCACGGTGCCGAAGATCTTCGGCATCGTGTTGTTGCGCTCCATCGCGTAGATCATGCGCGTCGTGGTCGCCATGTAGGTCGTGCCCGTGCCGCTCGGGCTCACGAACGCATCCACGTACAGCAGGATCGCCAGCCAGTTCAGGTTCAGCGCGATCGCCAGTTCCGCGAACGGCGACTTGAAGTTGAACTGATCCCAGCCCTTCATCACGTCAGCCGGATTCACCGAGCCGATGTACGCAACCTGCAGCAGCACGTAGATCACCAGCGCCAGCAGGATCGAGCCGATCACCGCGAACGGTACGCTCTTCGCCGGATTGCGCGCTTCGCCTGCAAGGTTGATCGGGCTCTGGAAGCCGTTGAACGCGAACACGATGCCGCTCGTCGCCACCGCCGTCAGCACCGCCGACCAGCCGTACGGCGCGAAGGCGCCCGCGCCGCCAAGACTTTCGCCGAGGTTTTCCTTGTGGAAGCCGCTCATCATCAGACCAAGAATGGTCAGGCCCGGGATGATGAACTTGAAGATCGTAATGGCCGTGTTCGCACGCGCGAACACCTTCACGCCCCAGTAGTTCAGCAGGAAGTAGACGACCACCAGCACGGCCGACAGCAGCAGACCGGGTGTCGTCAGCTCGCTGTTGATGAAGAGGTTGTGCGCCCATTCGTACGGCCAGGTGCTCATGTACTGGATCGACGCTTCAGCCTCGATCGGAATCACCGACACGATTGCAATCCAGTTGGCCCATGCGCTGATAAAGCCGACCAGCGCGCCGTGCGAGTAGCGCGCGTAACGCACCATGCCGCCGGACTCGGGGAACATCGCGCCGAGTTCGGCATAGGTCAGCGCGATTGCGAGAATCACGATTGCGCCGATCACCCACGCGCACAGCGCCGCAGGGCCCGCGATCTTGGCCGCCTTCCAGGCGCCGAACAGCCAGCCGGACCCGATAATCGAGCCGAGCCCCGTCAGCATCAGCGCGAATGGGCCAATGTGCCGTTGAATAGAACT
>NZ_JAGUUD010000257.1:0-1516 GCF_020177535.1 Paraburkholderia sp. XV
GTGACGAATTACTCGCTCCAGGGTGGAGAAATTCGCTCGTCGCTCGGTGTCTCTGTCATCACAAAGCGGGCCGATTCGAACGCGACGGCAGACACATGGATGATCAGCGGCGTGGCCAATCCAACCGGCCGCATCACGACCGCTGAAGAACTCAGGTTCATCAGCGACGCGTCCGCACGATCGCGGCGCACGGCAGGCCTTTGTACGGGCGCGTTCGTTCTGGCTGAAGCCGGCCTTCTCGACGGCAAGCGCGCAACCACGCACTGGGCGTTCGCAGACGCCTTGCAAGCACGCTGGCCACGCATTCAGGTCGAAGCCGACCGCATCTTTATTGTCGATGGCGCGATATGGACGTCAGCGGGATTGACGGCGGCGATGGACCTGGCGCTTGGCCTGGTGGAGAAGGATCTCGGCGCCGACTTCGCAATATCGGTGGCGCGTGCGATGGTCATGCCTCATCGACGCTCAGGCGGACAGTCGCAGCACTCACAAATGTTGGCGCTTGCACCGAAGTCGGATCGAATCCAGATGGCGCTTGAACATGCACGCGTCAATCTGTCCAAACCCCTGCGCGTCGACGATCTCGCCAAGGCGGCACATCTGAGCAGCCGACAATTCACGCGTATTTTTCTTTCCGAAACGGGCGAATCTCCCGCCAAGGCAATCGAGCGCCTGCGTCTGGAAGCGGCGAGAAACCTGATCGAGCGTGGCCGTCATTCGCTTGAAACCATTGCTCGAGAAACAGGGTTTCGTGACAGGCGTCACCTCCGGGACGTTTTTACCCGGGCCTATCAAATGACTCCGCAGTCGTTGAGGCGAGAGTCTCGTAATGTGACCGACAATGAACGCCTGATCGACGATTAATACATTGATGGCGCATCGCCCCGGATACCGCCCTGATCGTTTATTGCGTTATTGCGCCGCCCGACATTCAACGCCGTACAGGTCATCTCCGCAGCAGGAATGTCTTAAAACATGACCTTAAACGTCATTTGAGTTGCTGGCCTTCAGCACCACAATTCACTCCCACACAATCGTCGATACGGAGTGACATGATGACGCAAGCAAATCTGGGCACTGCGCTGATTACCGGCGCATCATCGGGCATCGGTGCGGTGTATGCCGAACGCCTCGCGCGGCGCGGCTACGAACTCATACTCGTTGCCCGCAATCGTGAGCGCCTCGCCGCGCTCGCGAGCCGCATCACGACGCAAACACAACGCAGCGTCGAAATTCTTGCCGCAGACCTTGGCACCAGGGACGGCCTTTCGATCGTCGAAGCCAAGCTAAAGCAGGACGCGACGATCACCTTGCTGGTGAATAACGCGGGCGTCGGCACCCACACGCCGCTTGCGGACAGTGACGTCGATGCGATGTCGCGCATGATCGATCTCAACGTGACGGCCCTGATGCGCCTCACCTACGCCGCCGTACCCGGCTTTCTGGCGCGCAGCAAAGGAGCCGTCATCAATATCTCGTCCATCGTCGCCATTGCGCCGGAAGCGCTCAATGGCGT
>NZ_JAGUUD010000258.1:0-1459 GCF_020177535.1 Paraburkholderia sp. XV
GCAAAGAAAAGTAGGTGCCGCCCCGCACAGGGGCGACGTGTGAAGCGAGCTAACGCATCGCGGATGCCCACGAAAAGCCCAACAACTCAAAACCGCAACTGCCAGCCCAAAGGCAAAAACCCTGCCCGCCCACGCCCACCGCAACGACAAAAAACCAACCCGCGTCGCAGACAGCAAAAACCCATTTATTCCTCGCAATCACAACAGTTTGTCCAACCCGGGTGTTCGCAACGCCGCCGAGGAAGCCTAGATTTACGACCTAACGGCACTGTCAATTCCGACACAAGCCGAACAACAGTTCGAGGTCCATCATGAGCAATTCGGAAAAAGTAGCAATCGTCACGGGTGCATCGCAAGGCATTGGCGCCGAGATCGTCAAGGGCTTCCGCGAGCATGGTTATCGCGTCGTCGCTGTTGCGCGTTCGATCAAGCCGTCGGACGATCCGAACGTCGTGGCGATCGCTGGCGACATCGGCGACCGCGCAGTCGCGCAACGTGCCGTGTCGGAAGCGATTGCACGCTTCGGCCGCGTCGACACGCTGATCAACAACGCAGGCATTTTCATCGCCAAGCCGTTCACGCAATACACGGCCGAAGACTACGCCGCCGTGCTCAATGTGAATGTGAACGGCTTCTTCCATATCACGCAACTCGCCATCGCCGAGATGGAAAAGAACAAGAGCGGCCACGTCCTGCAAATCTCGACGAGCCTCGTCGATCACGCAATCTCAGGCGTGCCGTCGGTTCTCGCATCGTTGACCAAGGGCGGCCTGAACGCCGCAACCAGGTCGCTCGCCATCGAATACGCGAAGTCGGGCATCCGCGCGAACGCCGTTTCGCCCGGCATCATCAAGTCGCCGATGCACGCGCCGGAAACCCACGAAGCACTGGGTGCGCTGCATCCCGTCGGCCACATGGGCGAGATGAGCGACATCGTCAATGCCGTGCTGTATCTCGATTCCGCGTCGTTCGTCACGGGCGAGATCCTGCACGTCGACGGCGGCCAGAGCGCAGGCCACTAAGCACCTCAACAAGCACGGCGAGGCGCCGGCAGCGGCGCCGGCCTCACACGACACTACGGAGATTCTGATGCCTATCGTGACTATTCAGGTTACACGCGAGGGAAACACACCCGGCACGAACGCAGTGACACCGGAAGAGAAGGCGCAACTCATCAAGGGAACGAGCGAGTTGCTGCTGAAGGTGCTGAACAAGCCGCTGGAAGCGACCTTCGTCGTTATTCAGGAAGTCGAGAAGGAAAACTGGGGATGGGGTGGGTTGCCGGTTGATGAGTATCGTCGGCTGAAAGCCGAGGGGAAGGTCTGAGAGGTGAGTGGGGACCTTCGGGTTGGGGGCCTTCGCGGCGCGGGCGTTGTTTTTGGTTTTTGGTTTTTGGTTTTTGGTTTTTGCGCTGGCATCCGCGATTCGTTAGCTCGCTTCAAGCGTCGCCCCTGTGCGG
>NZ_JAGUUD010000259.1:0-1453 GCF_020177535.1 Paraburkholderia sp. XV
GCGGGAGCGCAGAGATCCGACAAGTCTTTGCAGGAATGAGAAAGAAGTGCAACCGGCAAGAGCCTAGTCTTAATGTCTTCGTCGTTGGGTCAATGACCGCGTCGACGAGATCGGCGCCATCTCGTGCCTGCATGCGTGATCGGGATCGCGATGATCGGCAGGCTCCATTCGAGCGTGGCGTGCCCTACCCAGGCCGCGACGGCAACATCGATCGGACCTCACACACCGAACAAGGAGAAATTTCATGGCTGCGAGCGGCAATCGCGTAGTAACGTTCATGGGTCCGATGAAGATGGAGCTGGCGACTTTCGACTATCCGAAGCTGGTCACCCCGACAGGCAAGAAAGCCAATCACGGCGCCATCCTCAAGATCGTGACGACGAATATCTGCGGCAGCGACCAGCATATCTACCGCGGCCGCTTTGCCGCGCCTGTGGGGATGGTGATGGGACATGAGATGACCGGGGAAGTCATCGAGGTCGGACCGGACGTCGAGTTCATCAAGAAGGGCGACCTATGTTCGGTCCCGTTCAACGTCTCTTGCGGACGCTGCCGCAATTGCAAGGAGCGGCACACGGATGTATGCATGAACGTCAATGACGCCGTCGATTGCGGTGCCTATGGCTTCAATCTGGGCGGCTGGCAGGGTGGCCAATCCGACTACCTCATGGTGCCTTACGCCGATTGGAACCTGCTGCCTTTCCCGGACAAGGACCAGGCGATGGAGAAGATCCGGGATCTCACGCTGTTATCGGACATCCTGCCGACAGGCTTCCATGGTCTGATGGAGGCCGGGGCCAAGGTGGGCTCGACCGTCTATATCGCCGGGGCCGGGCCGGTGGGCCGGTGCGCCGCGGCGGGCGCTCGCCTGATCGGCGCGTCCTGCATCATCGTGGCCGATACCAACCGGGCGCGGCTGGACCTGCTGAAGAATAATGGCTGCGAGGTGGTCGATCTCACCCAGGACACGCCGGTGGCCGACCAGATCGAAGCAATCCTCGGCAAGCGGGAGGTGGATTGCGGCGTGGATTGCGTCGGGCTGGAGGCGCACGGCTGTGGCCCCGAGGCGAACAGTGAGCACTCGGAGGCGGTAATCAACACGCTTCTCGAAGTGGTGCGGGCCGGTGGGGCGATGGGCGTGCCCGGCATCTATACCGACGCCGACCCGAAGGCGAGCACCGATCTGACGAAGAAGGGCCAGCTTCCCGTTGGCTTCGGCAAGGCCTGGATCAAGTCGCCGAAACTAACGGCGGGGCAGGCGCCGATCATGCACTACAACCGCGACCTGATGATGGCGATCCTGTGGGATCGGATGCCCTATCTTGGCGCCATGCTGAACACTGAGATCATCACGCTGGAGCAGGCGCCTGAGGCGTACAAGACGTTCAGCGACGGCTCGCCGAAGAAGTTCGTCATCGATCCGCACGGCAGCGTGAAGAAAGCCGCATAGAGC
>NZ_JAGUUD010000025.1:0-75986 GCF_020177535.1 Paraburkholderia sp. XV
TCAGGCTCCTTACCCAAGACAAGACCCCGCCCTCAAAAGCGGGGTCTTGGCGTTTCCGGCGCATGTTTTTAACGTCGAGCCAGCGGCCCTGCCAAACCGCAACGGCCCAGATCTGTCTATCCCCGCCATCTCCGGACGGCATCAACCTGCATAACCGTCACCAGGCGGGGCGATCGTCAGCTTGGCCGACCCGCGGCCACTTTGTGCTCACATCGCGGACCGCACGCCATCGGCGGAGCAGTAAACGCGTCCCTTCGCATACCCATGCTACGTTGGCACGCCCTAAGCCTCAGCTAAAAAACGCTGCGCCAACCGCACCCAGTACGTGGCCCCGACCGGCAGCAGGTCATCGTTGAAATCGTAGCTAGCATTGTGCAGCATACAGGGACCGGCACCATGCCCGGCCTCGCGATGTCCACCGTTGCCGTTTCCGAGGAACGCATAGCAGCCGGGCTTCGCCAACAGCATGAACGAAAAGTCTTCTGCGCCCATCGTTGGTTCGACGGTATCGTCAACCTTCTCCTCTCCGACGACTTCCTTCATCACCGCCGCAGCAAACCGCGCTTCCTTCCCGCTATTGATCGTCGGCGGATAGTTGCGATGGAAGGTCATCTCGACCGAACATTCGTAGGCTTCAGCCGTGCTCTGCACGATCTTTCGCATCCGCGTTTCGATCAGATCGAGCGTCTCTGTCGTGAAAGTTCGAACGGTCCCCGCAAGCCATGCATAATCCGGCACGACGTTGACAGCATCACCGGCATGAATCTGGGTGATCGACAGGACGGCGGTATCGAGCGGCTTTTTGTTGCGCGTGATGACGCTTTGCAGGCCATTCGCGATTTGCACAGCCGTGAACACGGGATCGCGACCGTTATGCGGCAAAGCGGCATGCGAGCCGACGCCTTTAATTTCAATGCGGAACTCGTTGCTCGACGCCATGATCGGACCTTCGGTGACGCCGAAATGTCCCGCGGGCATGCCCGGCCAGTTATGGATGCCAAATACGGCGTCCACCGGAAAGCGCGTGAACAGCCCATCGTCGATCATCGCCTGCGCACCGGCTCCGCCTTCCTCCGCCGGTTGAAAGATGAACACAATCGTCCCGTCGAAATCGCCGTGCTTTGCGAGATGGCGCGCCGCGCCCAGCAGCATCGCGGTATGTCCATCGTGACCGCACGCATGCATCTTCCCTTCGTTTTTCGAGCGGTGATCGAAGGTATTCAGTTCCTGGATAGGCAGCGCGTCCATATCCGCGCGCAAGCCGATTGATTTCGTCCCCGTTCCGCGCTTGAGCACACCGACCACGCCGGTTTTTCCGATGCCTTCATGCACCTCGATACCCCATCCAGCCAATGTCTTGGCGACGAGTGACGCTGTCTGCGTCTCTTCATATCGCAACTCCGGATTGGCGTGGATTGTTCGTCGGAGAGTCTGAATTTCGCCGCGAGCGGCTTGGATTTCAGGAAGCAGTTTCATGATGGATTGAGTGTCTGGCTGTGTGTGCAGTTGATCCGGACAGTCGATTCCGGAGAAGATCAAAATCGATTCTACGCCGATCCCCATTTTTGACGGCCATGTGTCGGATCCGGACGCCGGAACGTAATAAAATCAACACCTTCATCCGCGCAGTCCCTCGATACAAACATGAACGCTCCCGCTGAATTCGCCCGCGCCGTCTGTCCGCACGATTGCCCCGATACCTGCGCAATGCGCGTAACCGTCGACAACGGCCGCGCGATCAAGGTTGTCGGCGAACCGGATCACCCGCCGACGCAAGGCGTCCTGTGCACGAAGGTCAGCCGTTATGCGGATCGCGTGCATCATCCACACCGGCTCACGACGCCGATGCGGCGGATCGGTCGAAAAGGCGAAGGGCGCTTCGAGCCGATCAGTTGGGATGAAGCGCTGCGCCTCGCCGGCGAGCGTCTGTCGGAAATCGCCGGCCGTGCGCCGGAAGCGATCGTGCCGTACAGCTACGCCGGCACAATGGGTTTCGTGCAGGGCGACAGCATCGCGCAGCGCTTTTTCCATAAGCTCGGCGCGTCGCAACTGGACCGGACCATTTGCGCAGCGGCTGGCGCGGCGGGTCTCAAATATACATACGGCGCAAGCCTCGGGATGCTCACGGAGTTTTTCTCCGAGAGCGAGGTGATTCTGATCTGGGGCGCAAACCCGATCGCGTCGAATCTGCACTTCTGGACGCGGGCGCAAGAGGCGAAGCGCAACGGCGCGCGCCTGATCGCAATCGACCCATACCGCTCGCTCACTGCTGAAAAATGCCATCAGCACATTGCGCTCAAGCCGGGCACGGATGGCGCGCTTGCGCTGGGCATGATGCGCGTGCTGATCGAAGAAGACATGCTCGATCGCGCCTACATCGCTGATCACACGCTTGGATTCGATCAACTGAGAGCGCGCGCTCTCGACTATCCGCCTGCGCGCGTCGCTGAGATCTGTGGAATCGACGAGCAGGTGGTCGTGGATCTGGCGCGTCTCTACGGCAGCACGAAAAAGTCGGCGATTCGCCTGAACTACGGCATGCAGCGTGTACGCGGCGGCGGCAACGCCGTTCGCGCAATCGCTTGCCTGCCGTCGTTGACGGGCGCCTGGCGCGAGCGTGCGGGCGGTGCGCTGTTGTCGTCGTCCGGCTGGGCGCCTGTCGATTCACACGCGTTGTCGCGGCCCGACCTGATGCCGGGCTGGCCTTCGAAACAGCCGCGCGTCGTGAATATGAACGCTATCGGCGACGCGCTTTGCCATTCGGGTGACGCCGCATTCGGGCCGAAGGTCGAGGCGATCGTCGTGTACAACTCGAACCCTGTCGCGGTGGCGCCGGATTCCGAGCGCGTCGCCGCCGGCTTTGCGCGCGAAGATCTGTTCACGATCGTGCTCGAGCACTTCCAGACCGACACGGCCGACTATGCCGATCTGCTGCTGCCCGCTACGACGCAGCTCGAGCATCTCGATGTCCATAAGTCTTACGGGCACACGCACGTGATGGTCAACCTGCCCGCGATCGCGCCCGTCGGCGACGCGCGGCCGAACACGGAAATCTTTCGCGGTATCGCGCGCGCGATGGGCCTCGACGAGCCGGCGCTGTATGAAAGCGATGAGGCGGTGGCGTCGTCGGCGTTTCGTTGGAACGATCCGATGCTGGAAGGCCACAGCTGGGAGACGCTCAAGCGCGACGGCTGGGCAAAGCTGAATGTCCCCGATGCGCCGTTTGCGAATGGCGGCTTTCGCACACCATCGGGCAAGTGCGAGTTCTATAGCGAGCGACTCGCGCAATTGGGCCTCGAACCGGTGCCGGATTATCTGCCGCCTTATGAGTCGGCAGACGGCTCACCTGAACTCGCGGCCCGCTATCCGCTCGCGATGATCTCGCCGCCCGCGCGCAATTTCCTCAACAGCACGTTCGTGAACGTCGAAAGCCTGCGTGCGACGGAAGGCGAGCCGCATCTCGATATCCATCCCGCCGACGCAAGCAAACGCGGCATCAACGACGGCGATCAGGTCCGCATCTTCAACGATCGCGGTTCGATGCAAGCGCGCGCCCGCGTGACCGACAAGGCACGCGTTGGACTCGTCGTCGGCCTGTCGATCTGGTGGAAAAAGCTCGCGCCGGACGGTCGCAACGCCAACCAGGTCACGAGCCAGGCGTTGACCGACCTGGGCGGCTCCGCCACCTTCTACGACTGTCTCGTCGAGGTCGAACGAGCCTGAGTGGCTTTTCGCACGCGCGGCGGGAACGCGACCGCTGCGCCTTCGTGCCCGGTCCGTGCGCTTTCGAGTGCACCGTCTAACTGGGGGCTTATCCCGAATGTCGGCACGTGTGCGCATGCTACGATGCGGCTTTTAGCACGACCATTCGAAAATCACGGAGGAGACGCCGTATGGAAAAAGTCTGGCTGAAGTCGTATCCGCCCGGCGTGCCAAAAGAGATCGATCCGACGCAATACGAGTCGGTCACCGACATGCTGGAGGAGAGCTTCCGCGAATATCGCGCAAAGCCGGCGTTTGCCTGCATGGGCAAGCAGATCACGTACGGCGAACTCGACAGCCTGTCGACGCGCCTTGCCGGTTGGCTCCAGTCGAAGGGCATTGCGCGCGGTGCGCGTATCGCCATCATGATGCCCAACGTCCTGCAGTATCCGGTCGCGCTCGCGGCGATCCTGCGCGCGGGTTACGTCGTCGTGAACGTGAACCCGCTTTACACGCCGCGCGAGCTCGAGCATCAGCTCAAGGACAGCGGCGCGGAAGCGATCATCCTTCTCGAGAACTTCGCGGTGACGTTGCAGGCGATCGTACGCAATACGTCGATCAAACATATCGTCGTCGCGTCGATGGGCGATCTGATGGGTGCGAAGGGATTGATCGTCAATTTCGTCGTACGTCGCGTGAAAAAGATGGTCCCCGCATGGACTCTGCCGGGCCACGTCAGCTTCAACGATGCCATTTCCGACGGCGCGCGCAGCAAGTTCAAACCTGTGAAGCAGAGTCCCGACGACGTCGCGTTTCTCCAGTACACGGGCGGCACGACGGGTGTCGCCAAGGGCGCCACGCTCCTGCATCGCAATCTGGTCGCGAACGTGCTGCAGTCGCATGTGTGGGTGGAGCCGGCGCGCAAGAAGCGCGGTGACATCGATCAGTTCGTGACCGTTGTAGCACTGCCGCTTTACCACGTGTTCGCGCTGACGGTTTGCGGTCTGCTGACGATCCGCACGGGCGGCCTCGGCGTGCTGATTCCGAATCCGCGCGATATCGCCGGCATGATCCAGTCGCTGCAAGGCTACAAAATCACGACGTTTCCCGCCGTGAATACGCTGTACAACGCGATGCTCAATCATCCCGATTTCGGGAAGCTCGATTTCTCGAATCTGCTGGTTGCAAATGCCGGCGGGATGGCCGTGCAGGAAGCCGTCGCGAACCGCTGGTACGAGCGCACGCGTGCGCCGATCGTCGAAGGCTACGGATTGTCGGAGACGTCGCCGTGCGTCACCTGCAATCCGACCACAGTCACTGAATACAGTGGCACGATCGGCCTGCCGCTACCGTCGACGGAAGTCTCGATCCGCGACGACGACGGCAACGAATTGCCGCCCGGCCAGGCGGGAGAGTTGTGCATCCGTGGTCCGCAGGTGATGGCGGGCTACTGGAACAGGCCCGACGAAACGGCAAAGGTGATGACGTCTGACGGCTTCTTCCGTTCAGGCGACATCGCAACCGTCAACGACGATGGTTTCGTGAAGATCGTCGACCGGAAGAAGGACATGATTCTCGTGTCGGGCTTCAACGTCTATCCGAACGAGATCGAAGACGTGGTCGCCAGGCACCCCGGCGTATTCGAAGTGGCGGCTGTCGGCGTGCCCGACGAGCATTCGGGCGAAGCGGTGAAGCTTTACATCGTGAAGAAGGACGACGCGATCACCGACGCCGACATCTTCGCGTACTGCAAGACTCAGCTGACGGGCTACAAGCGCCCGAGGCTCGTCGAGTTTCGCAAGGAACTGCCGAAGAGCAATGTCGGCAAGATCTTGCGGCGCGAATTGCGTGACGGCCGGGCGTAACGCGTCGGCGCGAGCAAGGTTATAGGCGAGGAGACCTGTGGCGCGAAGATAGATGTGAGAGTCAGCGCCTCAAATCAGGGACGGCCCAATGGTGCAATCCGTTGGGCCGTTTTTGTTTGCATTGGCGCAAGCGACCAAAGGCATCGCAAGCACCAATAAAAAAGGGCGCCCTAAGGCGCCCTCGAGGGTAACTACGCTTTCACAACTTATTAGAACTTGTGACGGATACCAACGCGAGCCGTCAACTGGTTGTTCGAGTTCGACGGCGTCAGGCCGTTGATCGAAGCAACTGCTTGCTGGCCCGTCGAGTCCGTACCCGAAGCATGCTGGTACACGCCGATCAGGTAGACGTCCGTGCGCTTCGACAGGAAGTAGTCTGCGCCCAGTGCGCCCTGGTTGTAGTGCGCGCCGCCATGACCGTTGAACGAAGCGAGGCGCGTGTAATCATATGCTGCGCCCAGAACGAGAGCCGGCGTCAACTGATACTTGAAGTTGATTTCGCCGTTGTTGAACGTTGCCGAGCCGCGGTAAGCCGGAGCCGTGACGTTCTCCGTGCCGAGGTTGCCGAACTGGATGAACGAATACGTCACGCCGACCGTTGCTGCGCCGAACGTGTACGCACCACCCGCGCCAGCGACCTGGTACGAGTTAGCCGAAGCGAAGCCCGAGATGACCGGGTTGCTCTGGACGCCCGTAACCTTGCCGATGTTGTTGGTCGGGTTCGCGCCGCTGCTCGGCACGTTGCCCCAGAAGGAGGTATTCGGATCGCGGACGTTCAAGTAGCCAGCACCCAACACCAGCGGGCCGTTGTTGTAGCCAGCGCCCACCGACCAGATCTGGTTGCGGCCCGTCGCACCTGCAACACCACCGAGGCTATACATGCCGCCGAACGTCAGGCCGGCGTAGTTCGCGCTCGTGAACTTGATTGCGTTGTTCACGCGGTTTGCGTTGTTGAAGTTGTCCAGATCGTCCGGGTGAGCCGCGATGTAGCCGCCCCACTGGTCGCCGGCTTCCAGCGGACCGACATAGTCGACCACGGAGTCGTACTGGCGACCCAGCGTAACCGTACCGAACTGGCTCGACAGACCAACGTAAGCCTGACGGCCGAACAGCGCGCCGCCCTGACCCGACTTACCGCTGTTCACGTCGAAGCCGCTTTCCAGCACGAACACGGCCTTCAGGCCGCCGCCGAGGTCTTCAGTACCGCGCAGGCCCCAACGGCTGCCTTGCAGAACGCCGCTCGACAGGTTGTACAGGCTCTGGTTCGTGCGGCCAGCACCGGCTGCTGCCTGCACGTGGTTCGTGTAGTTAAAACCTTCATCAATAATGCCGTACAGCGTCACGCTGCTCTGAGCGTGAGCGACGCCAGCAAACGCGCCCAATGCTGCAAGAGCGAGAAGCGACTTTTTCATCGAAAGATCTCCAAGGAATTGCGAATTATTTTCAAGCAAGGCAAGTATTTATCTGTGTCGCGACCTTGCGTAACTTCTTCGAGAAGTTGCCACGTAATGTAACAAAGACACCTAAGCGCACAAAGAAAAAGCAGGGCAGCCATCCGGCCGCTGTTTCGTTTACGCAACATGATCTAAAATCCAGAATCGGCCGTCGGAGACGCTTCGGAATTTTTCTTGCCACCGGCCGCAAAGTCTCGCTGGGCAAGGCTTTGCGCGAAGCGTTCCGGACGCCGCGTCGTGGAGGCCAGAATGCTGCTTGATGATTTGATTAATGAGTTCGATCGGGGTTTACGCTCAATGACCGGGGTGTCGCGCATGTCGCGTCCGCTACCCGTGCCGCCCGCTTCGACAGAGCCAGTCGAGCTGACTGATGAAGAGCGCGCGCACGCAGCAGGACTGATGCGCGTGAATCACGTCGGCGAGGTGTGCGCGCAGGCGCTGTATCAGGCGCAAAAACTGGCAACGCGCTCGCCCGCGCTCAAGCAGGCCTTCGAGCACGCCGCGCGCGAAGAGGAAGATCATCTGGCGTGGACGTACAAGCGCCTCGAAGCGCTCAATTCGCGTCCAAGCCTGCTCAATCCGCTCTGGTATGCTGGCGCCCTTGCAATCGGTCTTGCGGCTGGCCGACTTGGTGATCGCGTGAGCCTCGGCTTCATGGCGGAAACGGAGCGGCAGGTGGAACTACATCTGGATGGCCATCTGACCACGCTGCCGGAAGGCGATCACGAGTCGCGTGCGATCGTCGAACAAATGCGTATCGATGAAGCCGCGCACGGCAAGGCCGCAACGGATGCGGGCGGCGTCGAGTTACCGTTCCCGGCGCGCGCGCTGATGCGGGCCGCGTCGAAGATCATGACCCGCACGGCGTATCACGTGTAGCCTGGCTTAAAGCAAAACTGTTCGAAGTGGGCGGCGCACCCCGCGTCGCCCTTGGAAATTCGCTCCAAATCTTCCGTCTTCCCGCGCTTTTCACCCATCACGAACGCTTTTATTCCACGCTCTTCCCTCGCACTTTTCACGTATCACCTTCACAAGTTTCGTTAGTTCATTCATTTATAACGATTTTCCATTTTTAGGCGTCACCTGAGCAGGCGTCGCTAAGTCCTTGTTCTAGCAAACAAAATTCGTCAAAAAACCGCGACTCTCCCTTGACCCGTGTTGGGGGTTACTCTAAAGTGGGAGACAGTGTGAGAAAGTGTATTTTTGTGTGATCCAACGCGCTTTCTTCGGTAAATTTCCAGAATCGGGCGACATCTTTCAGCGCCCTGAAAAGAGGGGAGTGAAGTGTTCCAAGGGGCGTCAGCGCTGACACTCGATGCGAAGGGGCGGATGTCCGTCCCGTCTCGCTATCGTGATGCGCTGCAAGGACAGGCAGAAGGCCGAGTGACGATTACGCGTCACCCGGACGGCTGCCTGTTGCTGTTTCCGCGCCCTGAGTGGGAAGTCTTTCGCGCCAAGATCGTCGCGCTGCCGATGGAAGCCAAATGGTTTCAGCGCATTTTTCTCGGCAGTGCTGCGGATGTCGATCTGGACACGGCTGGCCGTGTGCTGATCGCGCCCGAGCTGCGCCAGGCGGCGAAGCTGGAAAAAGAAGTGATGTTGCTGGGAATGGGAAGCCGGTTCGAGATTTGGGACAAGGAAACCTACGACGCGCAGGAACAGGCGGCGATGTCGCAGGGCATGCCCGAGTCTCTGAAGAACTTCACATTTTGACCGCAGGTAATAGATATGGCGCCTGCGATGAGTAACGAATTGCAGCATCGCACGGTGCTGCTCGAAGAAGCGGTGAATGCGCTCGTCACGCGCGCGGACGGTATCTATATAGATGGCACGTTCGGGCGCGGCGGCCACAGCCGCGCGGTGCTGGCAAAGCTGGGCGAGTCGGGGCGCCTGATCGGATTCGACAAGGACCCGCTCGCCATTGCCACCGCGCAGCAGATCGCCGATCCGCGCTTCGAGATCGTGCATGAAAGTTTCGCATCACTGCGCGACGCGATGAGCGAGCGCGGGGTAGGGCGTGTGTCGGGAGTGTTGCTGGATCTGGGCGTGTCGTCGCCGCAGTTCGACGACCCGGAGCGGGGTTTCAGTTTCCGCGCCGACGGCCCGCTCGACATGCGGATGGACCCGACGCGCGGCGAGTCCGCTGCGGATTGGCTGGCGCGGGCCACGGTGCAGGAAATGACGGAGGTGATACGGGATTATGGGGAAGAACGGTTTGCTTTTCAGATTGCAAAGGCGCTTGCTGCTCGCCGGGCAGAGTCCGACCGTCTTGGGCCTCTCGTCAGCACGGGCGAGCTTGCCCAAATCGTGGCTAACGTCGTCAAAACCCGTGAGAAGGGTAAGGACCCGGCAACCCGCACCTTTCAAGCTATACGGATTCACATCAATCAAGAGCTTGCGGAGCTGCAAGTCGTACTAGAAGCAGCATTGTCGTTGCTGGAGCAAGGGGGGCGGCTGGTCGTGATCAGCTTTCATTCGCTCGAAGACCGGATCGTCAAGCGGTTCATGCAGGCGCACTCGAATGCGCCTGCTGTCGACCGCCGTCTGCCGATCCGCGCCGTCGACCTGCCGAGCCCGCCGCTCAAACTGATTGGCCGCGTATTCGCGAGCGACGCCGAAGTCGCCGCGAACCCGCGCGCCCGTTCCGCCGTGATGCGCGTCGCGGAGCGGATCGCGCCATGAACCGTCTCAATATCTTCCTGCTGATCGTCGTGATGGGTTGTGCGCTTTCGGTCGTCAACGCGACCAATCAGCAGCGTCAGTTCTTTATCCAGTTGCAGCGCGCCCAATCGCAGGAGCGCCAGCTGCAGCAGGACTATTCGCAGCTTCAATATCAGCAGAGCGCGCTGTCGAAGACCTCGCGCATCGAGCAGATCGCGACCGATTCTCTAAAGATGCAGGGCGCGACCACGGGACGCACGCAATATCTGACGCTCGAAGCCGGCTCCGCCAAGGCCGAAGACGCGCCGATCCCGGTCTCGGCGCCGACCCCGGCGTCGGCCGCGAAAGCTCGTGGAGCCACGCGATGAAGAAATCGTCGAACAAGAACAAGAGCGTCGCGTTCTCGGCGAATCCGATTCTCTCGGTGCGCCTGCCGATGTGGCGCTCGAAGCTCGTCGTGTTCCTGCTCTTCATGGCGTTCGTCGCGCTGACGGCGCGCGCGTTCTGGATTCAGGGCCCGGGCAACGGTTTCTATCAGAAGCAGGGCGAAAGCCGCTATCAGCGCCGGCTGGAGTTGCCCGCCACGCGCGGCAAGATTCTCGACCGTAACGGCCTCGTGCTCGCGACGAGCCTGCCCGTGCGCGCAATCTGGGCGATTCCCGAGTCGGTGCCCGACGACCTCGGCGCGGACAAGCTCGCCGATCTCGCCAAGCTGCTCGACATGACGCAGCCGGAGCTGCGCAAGAAGCTGTCGGAAGACAAGACCTTCGTCTATGTGAAGCGCCAGGTGCCCGTCGAAGTGGCCGCGAAAGTGGAAGCGCTGAACATTCCGGGCATCTATCAGCGCAACGAGTACAAGCGCTTTTATCCGGAAGGCGAAATCACGGCTCACCTGATCGGCTTCACGAACGTCGAAGACGAGGGCCAGGAAGGCGTCGAATTGGGCGACCAGAAGCTGCTCGCGGGCATGGCGGGGAGCCGTCGCGTCATCAAGGACCGTCTCGGCCACATCATTGAAGACGTGGACGAGCAGGTTGTGCCGCACAACGGTCAGGACGTCGATCTGTCGATCGACAGCAAGATCCAGTACATCGCGTACACCAACCTGAAAGCGGCCGTGCAGAAGTTCAAGGCGAAAGCTGGCGCCGCGATGGTCATCGACGTGCAAACGGGCGAAGTGCTCGCGCTCGTCAATTACCCGACCTATAACCCGAACGATCGCTCGCATCTGACGGGAGAGCAGTTGCGCAACCGCATCCTGACCGACACGTTCGAGCCGGGCTCGATCATGAAACCGTTCACGGTGTCGCTCGCGCTCGATCTGCACCGCGTTACGCCGACTACACTGGTTGATACGGGTGGCGGCCGTTTCGTGCTGGACGGCGCGCCCATCACCGACGACTCGGGCTTCGGCGTGCTGACGGTGGGCGGCGTGATCCAGAAGTCGAGCAACATCGGCGCGACGAAGATCGCCATGCAGCTCCGGCCCGAAGAGATGTGGAACATGTACACGGGCATCGGTCTCGGCCAGGCGCCGAAGGTCGGTTTCCCGGGTGCGGCGGCGGGTCGTCTGCGCCCCTGGAAGAGCTGGCGCCGTATCGAGCAGGCGACGATGTCTTACGGCTACGGTCTGTCCGTGTCGCTGTTTCAGTTAGGCCGCGCCTACACGGCCATTGCGAACGACGGCCGGATTCTGCCCGTGTCGATTTTCCGCACGCCGAAAGACCAGCCGGCAACAGGCACGCAGGTCTTCGCGCCGACCACCGCGCGCGAAGTTCGCGCGATGCTCGAAACGGTCGTCTCGCCGGGCGGCACGTCGCCGGATGCAGCGGTGCCCGGCTATCGCGTCGGCGGCAAGTCGGGTACGGCGTACAAGCACGTGGGCCGTGGCTATGACCACAGCAAGTACCGCGCGTCGTTCGTCGGCATGGCGCCGATGCCGAATCCGCGCATCGTGGTGGCCGTGTCCGTCGACGAACCGACGGCGGGCAGCCACTTCGGCGGCCAGGTGTCGGGCCCGGTGTTTTCGTCGATCGTCGGCGACACGCTGCGCTCGCTGAACGTGCCGCCCGATCAGCCCGTCAAGCAGATGGTCGTATCGGACGAAACGAATCCCGCGAAGCCCGCCGCCGCGTCGCAGCCGGCCGCGAATGGTGCAAACGGTGCAAAGAGACTTTCGACGCATGCCGCGCCGAAGAAGCTGCAGATTTCAGACAGTACGAAGAACCGCCCCGGAGTAGTCAGATGAGTGCGCTGCGTTCTTCTCATCCAGCGCAACAGCAGATTGCTGACGCGCTAGCCTGGCTGCGCGCACGCGTGCAGCCAGGTGCGCATTTGCACGCCGATACCCGCAAAATCGCGGCCGGCGACGTTTTCCTCGCGTACGCCGTTGACGGCGCCGACAACCGCCCTTTCATCGCGAACGCGATCGAGCGCGGCGCGGCTGCCGTGCTCGTTCAGCCAGAAGACTTCACGGGGGATATCGATCCCGCGACGACGTTCGCGGTGCCGCGCCTGAACGAACTGGCGGGCACGATCGCGAGTGCGTGGTACGGCGATCCGAGCGACGCGATGCGCGTGATCGGCGTGACGGGCACGAACGGCAAGACGTCGTGCACGAACTGGATTTCGGCCGCGTTGACGGCGCTTGGCCAGCCGTGCGCGATTATCGGCACGCTCGGCAGCGGCATGCCGGGCCACCTCGTGTACACAGGCTTCACGACGCCCGACGCGCCGCAACTGCAACGCAACCTCGCGCAGTTGCGCGCCGCGGGCGCCAAAGCGGTCGCGATGGAAGTGTCGTCGCACGCGCTGCATCAGGGCCGCGTGAACGGCACCGCGTTCAGCGTCGCCGTGTTCACGAATCTCACGCAAGATCATCTCGACTATCACGGCACGTTCGAAGCCTACGAAGCGGCGAAGGCGCGCCTGTTTGCGTGGCCGGAACTGAAGGCCGCCGTCATCAACGCCGATGACGAAGCGGGCCGTCGCATGATCGCGAGCACCAAAGGCCACGCGAAGACCATCGCCTACGCGCTTCAATCGCACGCCGACGTGCAGGCCGACGCGTCGATCGTCGCGTCCAAGGTGCGTGCGACGGCGACGGGCACGGCGTTTCACATCGCGTCGGACTGGGGCAACACCGACATCGAAGTCAACACGCTCGGCACGTTCAACGTGAGCAATCTGCTCGGCGTGCTTGGCGCGCTGCTCGCCTCCGACGTGCCGTTCGACGCCGCTGTCGCGCAACTGGCGAAGCTCGAATCGGTGAACGGCCGGATGGAACGCCTCGGCGGCCGCCTGCAGAACGATGAGCCGCTCGTCGTGATCGACTTCGCGCACACGCCGGACGCGCTGGAAAAGACCTTGACGGCATTGCGCCCGATCGCGGATGCGCGCGGCGGCAAGCTGATCTGCATGTTCGGCTGCGGCGGCGACCGCGACGCGACCAAGCGCCCGCTGATGGGTGAAATCGCGGAGCGCTGCGCCGACAGCGTGGTCGTGACGAGCGACAACCCGCGCAGCGAAAATCCGCAGAAAATCATCGAGCAGATCGCGGCCGGCATGAAGGACGCGTCGAAGGCGCGCCGCATCGAAGACCGCGCGAGCGCGATCCTGCAAGCCGTGCGTTGCGCGGCGCGCGAAGACGTCATCGTGCTGGCGGGCAAGGGGCACGAATCGACGCAGGAAATCATGGGCAAGAAGCGCGCGTTCTCGGACCAGGATCACGCGCGGCTCGCGCTGGCTGCTCGCGTCACGCATGCACGCGGAGGTGGCGAATCATGATGTTCACGCTGCGTGAAGCCGCCGCGCTGATTCCTGGCGCCAAAGTAACAGGCGACGAGTCGGTCGCATTCGAACGCGTCTCGACGGACAGCCGTTCGTGCGGTCCCGGCGATCTGTTCGTCGCGCTAAAGGGCGACCGTTTCGACGCGCACGATTTTCTCGCCGACGTCGCCTCGCGCGACGTGAGCGCGGTGCTCGTCACCCGCACGCCGGACAACTTCAACGTGCCCGCATTGCGCGTAACGGGCGACACGCGCACGGCGTTGGGCGCATTGGCCAACGGCTGGCGTCGCCGCTTTACGATGCCGCTCGTCGCGGTGACGGGCAGCAACGGCAAGACGACAGTCAAGGAAATGATCTCGTCGATCTTCGCGGCGGCTGTCGGCGAACAATCGCGTCTCGCGACGGCTGGCAACTTCAACAACGACGTCGGCTTGCCGCTGACGCTGTTCCGCCTGAACGAAGCGCATCAGCTCGCCGTCGTCGAACTCGGCATGAATCATCCGGGCGAAACGGCGCTGCTCGGCACGATTGCCGAGCCGACTGTCGCGGTCGTCAATAACGCGCAGCGCGAGCATCAGGAATTCATGGCGACTGTCGAGGCGGTCGCGCTCGAACACGCGAGCGTGATTCACGCGCTGAAGCCGGAAGGCGTCGCTGTGTTCCCGGCCAACGATGCTTACGCCGGTATCTGGCGCGTCGCGGCAACGGGCAATCGCATCGTCGATTTCGCGTTGAACACGAACGAACGCACGACGGAAGCTGCAGTCCAAGGCACGCTCGACGGCAATCAGTTGAGCATCGATACGCCCGAAGGCCATCTCGACGTCACGCTGCAAGTGCTCGGCGCGCACAACGCGCACAACGCGCTGGCAGCCACGGCGGCTGCGCTGGCGTCGGGTGTTTCGCTCGAAGCGATCAAGCGCGGTCTCGAAGCATTCGGCGCAGTGAAGGGCCGCTTGCAGGTGAAGCGCGCGGTACTCGGCGCGATGGCGGGCGCAACCGTGATCGACGACACGTACAACGCCAATCCCGATTCGATGCTCGCCGCCATCGACGTGCTCGCTGAGCGTCCGTCGCCGCGCGTGCTGGTGATGGGCGACATGGGCGAAGTCGGCGACAACGGCCCGGCGTTTCATCGCGAAGTCGGCGCGTACGCGAAGGCGCGCGGCATTGACGCGCTGTATGCGCTGGGCGATGCGTCGCGCGATGCCTGCGCCGCGTACGGCAGCGAAGCACACCATTGCGACGACGCGGCTGCGCTCGTCGCGCAATTGCAGCAGGCCGGTTACGGCGCGGCTGCGACGTATCTCGTGAAAGGCTCGCGCTTCATGAAAATGGAACGCGTGGTGGACGCCGTTACGAGTCCACAACCCGCTGCACCGGGCAACGCGCCCGGCGCACACTGAAAGAGAAGGACAGAAGTATGTTACTGGCGCTGGCGCAATGGCTGCAGAACGACGTAGGCTTTTTGCGCGTGTTCAGTTATCTGACGTTTCGTGCAGTCGCGGCGACGATCACCGCACTGCTGATCGGGCTCGTCTGCGGCCCGTGGGTGATTCGCAAGCTCGCGCAGATGAAAGTCGGCCAGGCCGTGCGCAAGGACGGCCCGCAGACGCACCTCGTGAAATCCGGCACGCCGACGATGGGCGGCGTGCTGATACTGATCGGTATCGCCGTGTCCACGCTGTTGTGGGCCGACCTGACCAACCGCTTCATCTGGATCGTGATGCTCGTCACGTTCGGCTTCGGCGTGATCGGCTGGGTCGACGACTATCGCAAGGTCGTCTACAAGGACCCGCGCGGCATGTCGTCGCGCGAAAAGTATTTCTGGCAGTCGGTGATTGGCCTGTTCGCAGCCGTGTATCTCGCGTTCAGCGTGTCGGAAGCGAGCAACGTGCGCGTGTTCGACCTGTTCATGGCGTGGGTGCGCAGCGGTCTTTCGATGGGCCTGCCCGCCCGCGCCGACCTGTTGCTGCCGTTCCTCAAATCGATGACCTATCCGCTCGGCGTGTGGGGCTTTATCGCGCTGACGTATTTCGTGATCGTCGGTTCGAGCAACGCAGTGAACCTCACCGATGGCCTCGACGGCCTCGTCATCATGCCCGTCGTGCTGGTCGGCTCGTCGCTCGGCGTGTTCGCGTACGTGATGGGCAGCGCGGTCTATTCGAAATACCTGCTGTTCCCGCACATTGCGGGCGCGGGCGAAATGCTGATTTTCTGCTCGGCGATGGGCGGGGCAGGCCTGGCGTTCCTCTGGTTCAACACGCACCCGGCGCAGGTGTTCATGGGCGACGTCGGCGCGCTCGCACTGGGCGGCGCGCTCGGCACGATCGCCGTGATCGTGCGTCAGGAAATCGTGCTGTTCATCATGGGCGGGATTTTCGTCGCCGAGACGGTGTCGGTGATGTTGCAGGTCACGTGGTTCAAGTTCACGAAGGCACGTTTTGGTGAAGGCCGTCGCATCTTCAAGATGGCGCCGCTGCATCACCACTTCGAATTGTCGGGCTGGAAGGAAACGCAAGTGGTGGTGCGCTTCTGGATCATCACGCTGATGTTGTGCCTGTTCGGTTTGTCCACGCTCAAGTTGCGTTAAGCCGCATTCGAGTCGTACTTAAGGTCGCAAGCAAGTCGCAAAGCAAGGGGAAGCAGTCGATGTTTGGCGAGAAGTTTCGGGATCGGCAAAAGCCGATGGTGCTCGTGCTGGGGCTCGGTGAATCGGGCCTCGCGATGGCGCGCTGGTGCGCGCGGCATGGTTGCCGCCTGCGCATTGCCGACACGCGCGAAGTGCCGCCGAACCTGTCTGCGCTCGAAGCGCATGGCATCGAGGGGAATTTCGTCGGCGGGCCGTTTTCCGAGGTGCTGCTCGAAGGCGTGGAGCTGGTTGCGATCAGCCCCGGCTTGTCGCCGCTCGCCGCCGATCTCCTGCCGCTAATCGCCGCCGCGCGCGACCGCGACATCCCCGTGTGGGGCGAACTCGAATTCTTCGCGCAGGCGTTGCGCACGCTCGGCGAAAGCGGCTACGCGCCGAAGGTGATCGCGATCACGGGGACGAACGGCAAGACCACCACGACGAGTCTGACGGGCCTGTTGTGCGAGCGCGCGGGCAAGAAGGTCGCGGTCGCGGGCAACATCAGCCCGGCCGCGCTCGACAAGCTCACGGAAGCAATCGACAACACCGCGCTGCCCGACGTCTGGGTGCTCGAACTGTCGAGCTTCCAGCTGGAAACCGCGCACACGTTCGAGCCGGACGCCGCCGTGATCCTGAACATCACGCAGGATCATCTCGACTGGCACGGCGGTCTCGATGCTTACGCTGCGGCTAAGGGCAAGATTTTCGGCAAGAACACGGTGCGCGTGCTCAACCGCGACGACGCGCGCGTGATGGCGCTCGCGCCGTCGCAGCCAGGCGGCGCGCAGGTGGTGACGTTCGGCGTCGGCGAACCGGCGCGCGACGGCGACCTCGGCTTGATGCGCGAAAGCGGCATGGTCTGGCTCGTCGATGCGCACGACCGCGACGCGACCGACGAGCCCACGCCCACGCGCCGTCGCAAGAGCGAATCCACGACGCCGCCGAACATCGGGCTGAAGCGTCTTATGCCCGCTGACGCGCTGCGTATCCGCGGCTTGCATAACGCGACGAATGCGCTGGCCGCATTCGCGCTCGCGCGCGCCATCGGTCTGCCCGGCGCGCCGCTGCTGCACGGTTTGCGCGAGTATCGCGGCGAGCCGCATCGCGTCGAACTGATTGCGTCGATCGACGGTGTGGATTACGTCGACGACAGCAAGGGCACCAATGTCGGCGCGACGGTCGCGGCGCTTGACGGCCTCGCGCAGCGCGTCGTGCTGATCGCGGGCGGCGACGGCAAGGGTCAGGAGTTCGATCCGCTCGCCGAGCCGGTGATGCGCTGGTGCCGCGCGGTGATGCTGATCGGCCGCGACGCGCCGCAGATTCGCGCGGCGCTCGCGCATACGGGCATCGCAATGACCGATCACGCGACGCTCGAAGAAGCGACGCGCGCAGCCAGCGCGATCGCGCAGCCGGGCGACGCCGTCTTGCTGTCGCCCGCGTGCGCCAGCTTCGACATGTTCAAGGGTTACGCGCACCGCGCCGCCGTGTTCAAGAGCGCGGTCGAAGACATCGCTGCCGAACGGGGGACGATGATATGAGCTGGACGGAACGCTTCGGGTCGCAACTCGGCAAGCAGCGCGGCTCCGCAGGTGGCGCGGCGGCCGAGCGCACGTCGCGCACGGGCGGGCTGTCGAGCGCCGTCAACGGTGTGCGTCCGCTGCGCTCGCGGATGCTCGACTACGACCACTCGCTGCTGTGGGTCGTCGTCGCGCTGCTGGGTCTCGGCGTCGTGATGGTGTACTCGGCGTCGATCGCCATGCCGGACTCGCCGAAGTATGCGTCGTATCGCGACTACGCGTTTCTCGTGCGCCAGCTCATCTTCGTCGTGATGGGCTCGGTCGCGGGCGTGATCGCGTTCCGCATTCCCATCTCGACGTGGGACAAGTACGCGCCGAAGCTCTTCCTGATCGCGCTCGTCGCGCTCGTGATCGTGCTGATTCCGCACGTCGGCAAGGGCGTGAACGGCGCGCGCCGCTGGATTCCGCTCGGCATCACGAACATGCAGCCGTCGGAAATCATGAAGCTCGCCGTGACGATCTATGCGGCGAACTACACGGTGCGCAAGCAGGAATACATGCACAGCTTCGCCAAGGGCTTTCTGCCGATGGGTTTCGCCGTCGGCGTGGTCGGCATGCTGCTGCTGCTCGAGCCGGACATGGGCGCGTTCATGGTGATCGCGGCGATCGCGATGGGTCTGCTGTTCCTCGGCGGCGTGAACGGCAAGATTTTCGGCGGACTGGTGGCGACGGCTGTCGGTACATTCACGTTGCTCGTGTGGGCGTCGCCGTGGCGCCGCGAGCGGATCTTCGCGTACCTCGATCCGTGGGACGACCGCTATGCGCAGGGCAAGGCGTATCAATTGACGCACTCGCTGATCGCGTTTGGCCGAGGCGAGTGGTTCGGCGTGGGCCTCGGCGGCAGTGTCGAAAAGCTCAACTATCTGCCCGAAGCGCATACCGACTTCATCCTGGCCGTGATCGGCGAGGAACTCGGTTTCGTCGGCGTGCTCGTCGTGATCCTGATGTTCTACTGGATCGTGCGCCGTTCGTTCGAGATCGGCCGTCAGGCGCTCGCGCTCGACCGCACGTTCGCAGGTCTGGTCGCGAAGGGCGTCGGCATCTGGTTCGGCGCGCAGACCTTCATCAACATGGGCGTGAACCTCGGCCTGCTGCCTACCAAGGGTCTCACGCTGCCGCTCGTCAGCTACGGCGGCTCGGGCATTTTGCTGAACTGCGTCGCGGTGGCGGTGCTGATGCGGGTCGATTACGAAAACCGGGTCCTCATGCGCGGGGGCAAGGTATGACGAAGCAACAACGCACGCTGATGGTGATGGCGGGAGGCACCGGGGGACACGTGTTCCCGGGTCTCGCCGTCGCGCACCTGATGCAGGCGTGGGGCTGGCGCGTCGTGTGGCTCGGCAATCCCGCCGGCATGGAAGCGACGCTCGTCCCGAAACACGGCATTCCGATGGAGTACGTGCAGTTCGGCGGCCTGCGCGGCAAGGGTATGAAGACCAAGCTGATGCTGCCCGTGAATCTGCTGCGCGCGTGCATGCAGAGTCTCTCGGTGCTGCGTCGCGTGAAGCCCGATGTCGTGCTCGGCATGGGCGGCTACATCACGTTCCCGGCGGGCGTGATGACGGCAGTGAGCGGCACGCCGCTCGTGCTGCACGAACAGAATTCGATCGCCGGTCTCGCGAACAAGGTGCTCGCGAAGCTTGCAAAGCGCGTGCTGGTCGCGTTTCCGGACGCGTTGCCGCATGCGGAGTGGACGGGTAATCCTATTCGTGAGGAACTTGCGCGCACGGCAGCACCCAAAGCACGCTACGCCGCGCGTAGTGGTCCGCTGAACGTGCTGGTGGTGGGCGGCAGTCTGGGTGCGGCGGCGTTGAATGAAGCGGTGCCTCGCGCGCTGGCCCGACTCGCACCGCAAGAGCGTCCGCGCGTCGTGCATCAGGCGGGCGCGAAACACATCGACGCATTGCGCGCGAACTACGAAGCAGCCGGCATCGCGACGGGCGACGACGTGCAACTCGTGCCGTTCATCGACGACATGACGAGCGCCTATGCGAATGCCGATCTCGTGATCTGCCGTTCGGGCGCGATGACGGTCGCCGAGATCGCGGCGGTGGGCGTGGCGGCATTCTTCGTGCCGTTCCCGTACGCCGTCGACGATCACCAGACAACTAACGCAGCGTTTCTCGCCGATCACGGCGCGGCGCTGCTCGTACAACAGCGCGATCTGTCGGTGGATAACCTCGCTGACTGGTTGCGCAGCCAGACGCGAGCGTCGCTCGCGGACATGGCGGAGCGTTCGCGCTCGCTCGCGAAACCCGATGCCACCGAACAGGTCGCGCAGATCTGCGCAACGGTGGCAGGCGTGACACCGAGCCTGAGCCCGGAAGGAAAGCAGCAATGAAACATATCGTCAAACACATTCACTTCGTCGGGATCGGCGGCGCGGGCATGAGCGGCATCGCCGAAGTGCTCGTCAATCTCGGCTATCAGGTGAGCGGTTCGGACCTGTCGCGCAATGCGGTGACGGAGCGCCTCGCTGCGCTCGGCGCGCGCATCGCGATCGGTCACGACGCAGAGAACATCGAAGGCGCGAACGCCGTCGTCGTATCGACGGCCGTGCGCAGCGACAACCCTGAAGTGCTGGCCGCGCGCCATCGCCGTATTCCCATCGTGCCGCGCGCGGTGATGCTCGCGGAACTGATGCGCCTGAAGCAGGGCATCGCGATTGCCGGCACGCACGGCAAGACGACCACGACTTCGCTGGTGGCGAGCGTGCTCGCGGCGGGCGGCCTCGATCCGACCTTCGTGATCGGCGGACGGCTGATCAGCGCGGGCGCGAATGCGCGCCTCGGCACGGGCGATTTCATCGTCGCCGAAGCGGACGAATCGGATGCGTCGTTCCTGAACCTGTTCCCGGTGATCGAAGTCATCACGAACATCGACGCCGATCACATGGACACCTACGGCCACGACTTCGCGCGACTCAAGCAGGCGTTCATTGAATTTACGCACCGTCTGCCGTTCTACGGTATTGCGGTGCTGTGCGTCGACGATCCGAACGTGAAGGAGATCCTGCCGTTCGTGTCGAAGCCGATCATCCGCTACGGCTTTGCGCCCGACGCGCAGGTGCGCGCCGTCAATGTCGAGGCGCGCGAGGGCAAGATGCATTTCACGGCGATGCGCGAAGACGCGGCGCCCATCGACATCATCTTGAATCTGCCTGGCCTGCACAACGTGCAGAACGCATTGGCCGCAATTGCGATTGCGACTGAACTCGAGGTGAAAGATGCCGATATCCAGCGAGCGCTCGCGGATTTCAACGGCGTCGGCCGGCGTTTCCAGCGCTACGGCGAAGTGAGCGTGACGGGCGGCGGCGCCTACACGCTCGTCGACGACTACGGTCATCACCCGGTGGAAATGGCCGCGACGATTGCGGCGGCGCGTGGCGCATTCCCCGACAAGCGCCTCGTGCTCGCATTCCAGCCGCACCGCTTCACGCGCACGCGCGACTGCTTCGAGGATTTCGTCAAGGTGCTGTCGACGGTCGATGCGCTCGTGCTGACGGAAGTCTACGCAGCGGGCGAGGCGCCCATCGTCGCCGCGGACGGCCGTTCGCTCACGCGTTCGATCCGTGTGGCGGGCAAGGTCGAGCCGGTGTTTGTCGAAACAGTAGATGAAGTGCCGGACGCGCTCGCTGCAATCGTGCGCGACGGCGATGTGGTGATCACGATGGGCGCAGGTTCGATTGGCGGTGTGCCGGGTCGGCTTGCAGGAAATGAAGGTGCGAAATGAGCAGTATCCATCCTAAATCTTTTGGCAAGGTCGCGGTCCTTCTCGGCGGTGTATCCGCCGAGCGCGAAGTGTCGCTGAACTCCGGCCGTCTCGTGCTGCAAGGGCTGCGCGATGCGGGTGTCGACGCGCATCCGTTCGATCCGTCCGAGCGTCCGCTCGCGGCGTTGAAGGACGAAGGCTTCGTGCGCGCGTTCAACGCGCTGCATGGCGGCTACGGCGAGAACGGCCAGATTCAGGGCGCGCTCGATTTCTACGGCATCCGTTATACGGGCAGCGGCGTGCTCGGTTCGGCGCTCGGTCTCGACAAGTTCCGCACGAAGCTCGTGTGGCAACAGCTCGGCGTGCCCACGCCGCCGTTCGAAGCCGTGCTGCGCGGCGACGACTACGCCGCGCGCGCGAACGAAATCGTGGCGAAGCTCGGCTTGCCGCTGTTCGTGAAGCCGGCCAGCGAAGGCTCGAGCGTCGCGGTCATCAAGGTGAAGACGGCCGATGCGCTCGTGCCCGCGCTCGAAGAAGCGGTGAAGTTCGACAAGATCGTCGTGGTGGAGAAGAGCATCGAAGGCGGCGGTGAGTACACGGCGTGCATCGCGGGCGATCTCGATCTGCCCATCATCCGCATCGTGCCCGCCGGCGAGTTCTACGACTATCACGCGAAGTACATCGCCAACGACACGCAGTACCTGATTCCCTGCGGCATCGCGGCTGAAGAGGAAGCGCGCCTGAAGAAGATCGCGCGCCAGGCGTTCGACGTGCTCGGTTGCACCGACTGGGGCCGCGCCGACTTCATGCTGGACGGAGAAGGCAAGCCGTATTTCCTGGAAGTGAACACGGCGCCCGGCATGACTGACCACTCGTTGCCGCCGAAGGCGGCGCGTGCGGTCGGCATCAGCTACCAGGAGCTGGTGGTGCAGGTGCTTGCATTGACGCTCAAGGACTGATCGAGAACTAAAGGATAGCGCCCGGATCATGTGGAACAACGTTCGCCAGCTCAATCTCGCCGCCAACGCATTGCATGCGTTGTTGCTGCTCGTGCTGCTGGCGGCGGGCGGTTACTGGCTGATTCAGCGCCCGAACTTCACGCTGCGCGAGATCCGTATCGACGGCGATACGGAGCACATCAACTCGCCGACGGTGCGCGCGGGCGTGGTCGGCCGGTTGAAGGGCAACTTCTTCACCGTCGATCTCGACACGGCGCGCCAGGCGTTCGAGCAGATGCCGTGGGTGCGTCACGCGAGCGTGCGCCGCGTGTGGCCGAATGCGCTCGCGGTGACGCTCGAAGAGTACAAGCCGCTCGGCACGTGGGGAGCCGATCAGCTGGTGAGCACCGACGGAGAGGTGTTCACCGCGAACCAGGGCGAGCTAGACGAAGAGCTGCCCGCCTTCGAGGGCCCGGACGGGTCCGCGAAGGAAGTTGTCGCGCGTTATCAGGACTTCAGGAAGTGGTTTGCGCCCGTCGGCGCAACGCCGGATGAAGTGACGCTGTCGCCGCGTTTCGCGTGGACGGTGAAGCTGTCGAACGGCATGCAGGTCGAAATTGGACGCGAGCGTAATCAGGACACGCTCTACGACCGCTGCAAGCGGCTCACCGCGGCATGGGGCGCGGTGACGCAACGTTGGGGGAAGGACATCGAATATGCGGACTTGCGTTATCCGAACGGTTTCGCCATTCGTGCAGCAGGCATGCGCTTCATTACGGAACCCGACAAGGGCAAGAAGTAACAGGACATCACACGCAATGAGCACGCTATGAGTAAAGACTATAAAGATCTGCTGGTAGCCCTCGACATCGGCACGGCGAAAGTGGTCGCCATCGTCGCCGAGTTGAAGGGCGAAGGTCATTACGAGGTGATCGGACTCGGCCAGAGCGAATCGAAGGGGCTCAAGAAAGGCGTCGTGGTGAACATCGAGGCCACGGTGCAGTCCATTCAACGCGCGCTCGAAGAAGCCGAGCTGATGGCCGACTGCAAGATCACGAACGTGTTCACCGGGATCGCCGGCAGCCATATCCGCAGCTTCAATTCGAGCGGGATGGTCGCGATCAAGGAAAAGGAAGTGACGCAGACGGACGTCGCGCGCGTGATCGAGACGGCCAAGGCGATCAACATTCCGACCGATCAGCAGGTGCTGCACATCCTGACGCAGGAATTCATCATCGACGGTCAGGAAGATGTGCGCGAGCCGATCGGCATGAGCGGCATTCGCCTCGAAGTGAAGGTGCACATCGTGACGGGCGCGGTGAGCGCGGCGCAGAACATCGTCAAGTGCGTGCGCCGCTGCGGACTCGAAGTGAACGATCTGATCCTGCAGCCGCTCGCGTCGTCGCTCGCGGTGCTGACGGAAGACGAGAAGGAACTGGGCGTGGTGCTGGTCGATATCGGCGGCGGCACGACGGACATCGCGATCTTCAGCGAAGGCGCGATCCGTCACACGGCTGTGATCCCCATTGCCGGCGACCAGATCACCAGCGACATCGCGATGGCGCTGCGCACGCCGACGCCGGATGCCGAAGACATCAAGGTCAGCTACGGCATCGCGAAGCAGGCGCTCGCCGATCCTGACGAGATGATCGAAGTGCCGGGTCTCGGGGAGCGCGGTCCGCGCACGCTGTCGCGCCAGGCGCTCGCGGCCGTGATCGAGCCGCGCGTCGAAGAACTGTTTTCGCTCGTGCAGCAGGTGGTGCGCGAGTCGGGTTACGAAGAACTGCTGAGCTCGGGCGTCGTGCTGACGGGCGGCGCGTCGATGATGCCTGGCATGGTCGAGCTGGGTGAGGACATTTTCCTGAAGCCGGTGCGCATCGGCGTGCCGGAGTATGCAGGCGGTCTCGCGGACGTGGTGCGCAATCCGCGTTATTCGACGGCAATGGGTCTGCTCGTCGAAGGACGCTCGCAGCGCATGCGTGGTCGCAAGGTCGCGGTGCAGTCGGGATCGATGGGTCAGGTGTTCACGAGGATGAAGGACTGGTTCCTCGGCAATTTCTAAAAGAATTCGAAGCAAAAGGGAAATTCGCGCCGGTGACGGCGGCCGGCGCGCGACAGGAGGTTGCCCGATCTCCTGCCGAATAACGGCCGAGGAAGTGGTTCTTTTTTTCTTGACGGAGGCAACATGGAATTCCAGATGCTGGAAACGGAAACCAACGGCACCATCATCAAGGTGGTGGGCGTCGGTGGTGCGGGCGGCAATGCAGTCACGCACATGATCAATCGCGGCGTGCAAGGCGTCGACTTCATCGTGATGAACACGGACGCTCAGGCGCTGTCGCGCTCGCGCGCGCCGAACGTCATCCAGTTGGGCAACACGGGTCTGGGCGCAGGCGCCAAGCCGGAAATGGGCCGCTCGGCAGCAGAAGAAGCACGTGAGCGCATCGCGGACGCACTGCGTGGCGCGCACATGGTGTTCATCACGGCAGGCATGGGCGGCGGCACGGGCACGGGTGCAGCGCCCGTGGTCGCGCAGATCGCCAAGGAAATGGGCATTCTGACGGTTGGTGTCGTCAGCAAGCCGTTCGAGTTCGAAGGCGGCAAGCGCATGCGCGTCGCCGAAGCCGGTTCGCAGCAACTGGAGGATCACGTCGACTCGCTGATCGTCGTCCTGAACGACAAGCTGTTCGAGGTGATGGGCGATGACGCCGAGATGGACAAGTGCTTCCAGTGCGCTGACGACGTGCTCAACAACGCAGTTGCCGGTATCGCGGAAATCATCAACGTCGACGGTCTGGTGAACGTCGACTTCGAAGACGTGAAGACGGTGATGGGCGAGCAGGGCAAGGCGATGATGGGCACGGCGACGGTGGCCGGCGTCGATCGCGCGCGTCTGGCGGCGGAACAGGCTGTTGCAAGTCCGCTGCTGGAAGGCGTCGATCTGTCGGGCGCGCGTGGCGTGCTGGTGAACATTACGTCGAGCCGTTCGCTGCGTTTGTCCGAAACGCGCGAAGTCATGAACACGATCAAGAGCTATGCTGCTGATGATGCGACCGTGATTTTCGGCGCGGTGTACGACGACGCGATGGGCGATGCGCTGCGCGTGACGGTGGTGGCAACGGGTCTGGGCCGCGCTGCGAAGAAGCAGCAATCGGCGCCGATGACGCTGCTGCGCACGGGCACGGACAACCAGCCGGTTGGCGCAATGCAACATGCGTACACGCCGCATCACGCAGCGACGGCAGACTACGGTTCGCTGGATACGCCGGCAGTGTGGCGCACCTCGCGTGATACGGCTGCTTCGCACGTGCAGGCGCTGCAGGAAAAGGGCGTCGACACGTACGACATCCCGGCCTTCCTGCGCAAGCAGGCGGACTGAGATTCACGCAGGAGCGGGCTTTCTGCGGCGTAATCTTGCTGGTGGGTGATTGCGCGCAGCAGAATTGCACGAGCGTGGCGGGTGGAATGGCAAAAAGGCCGCGTTGGATTGCGCGCGGCATGGACAAGTGCCCTCTTCGTAGTTGCGAAGCGGATCGGGTCACTGTCGCCAGATGATTACTCCACTGCGGCACGAGACCGTGCGAGCGATGCTCCGCATCGATGCGAAGGAACGAGCATGATTCAGGTAGGTGAAAAGCTTCCCCAGGCGACCGTTTACGAACTGATCGAAGACGAACGCGAGGGCTGCACGATCGGGCCGAACAGCTTCGACGTGCGCGAGCAGACGGCGGGCAAGCGCGTGGTGATCTTCGGATTGCCGGGCGCGTTCACGCCCACCTGTTCGGCGAAGCACGTGCCGGGCTATGTCGAGCAGGCAGAGAAGTTGCGTGCTGCGGGTATCGACGAGATCTGGTGCGTATCCGTCAACGACGCGTTCGTGATGGGCGCGTGGGCACGCGATCAGCACACCTCGGGCAAGGTGCGCATGATGGCGGACGGTAGCGCGGCTTTCACCCGAGCCCTCGGTCTGGAGCAGGATTTGTCGGCGCGCGGCATGGGAATCCGTTCCCAGCGCTATGCGATGGTGATCGACGACGGCGTGGTCAAGACGCTGCACGTCGAGGCACCCGGCAAGTTCGAAGTGAGCGATGCGGCCAGTATTCTCGCGACGTTGAGCCAGGCATGACACGGCCTTGAAGCTTCGTCGCAGCCGCGCAGAGTGGTTTGTTGCGCTGCGGCAACGCTTTTCGTGACGCTGTTGTGACAGGCCGTAACGCGGGCCGATGACCGGAAACGCCTCCGTTCCGGGCATCGGCCCGTCACGCTTCCCGATTAGGTAACGTAGAGAAACAGATTGAAACGTCAGCGCAACGACGCTCCGGAAACGATTGGAGTATAATTCGTGCTATGAATTAAAAAGTCCTGATTGGGATTTTCAATCGAATAGAAGACCACCATGTTGAAGCAGCGCACTATCAAACAGATCGTCAAAACGGTTGGCATCGGCCTGCATTCGGGCCGTAAGGTCGACCTGACGCTCCGCCCGGCGGCGCCGGACACGGGTATCGTGTTTTGCCGCGTGGATTTGCCCACGCCGGTGGACATCCCCGCGTCCGCGATGGCGATCGGCGATACGCGCCTCGCATCGGTGTTGCAGAAAGACGGCGCGCGCGTGTCGACGATCGAGCACCTGATGTCCGCGTGTGCGGGCCTCGGTATCGACAACCTGTACGTCGACGTCACCGCTGAAGAAATTCCCATCATGGACGGCAGCGCCGCGTCCTTCGTGTTCCTGATCCAGTCGGCGGGCATTGAGGAACAGAACGCAGCGAAGAAGTTCATCAAGGTCACCAAGCCCGTCGAAATCCGCGACGGCGACAAGTTTGCGCGGCTCGACCCGTTCTTCGGCTTCAAGCTGAAGTTCACGATCGACTTCCGCCATCCCGCCGTCGACAAGACGGGCCAGGCGCTCGAAGTGGATTTCGCGAACACGTCGTATGTGCGTGAAATCGCCCGTGCGCGTACGTTCGGTTTCGCGCATGAAGTCGAAATGATGCGCGAGCTGGGTCTGGCGCGCGGCGGCAGCATGGACAACGCGATCGTGCTCGACGAGTACCGCATCCTGAACAACGACGGTCTGCGCTACGACGACGAGTTCGTGAAGCACAAGATGCTCGACGCGATCGGCGACCTGTACGTGGTCGGTCACCCGTTGCTCGCGGCCTATGACGCGTACAAGTCGGGCCATGGCCTGAACAACGCGCTGCTGCGCGAACTGTTGGCGCATGAAGATTCGTACGAGATCGTCACCTTCGACGATCCGCAGAAGGCGCCGCGCGGTTTTGCGTACGACACGCAGACGGCGTTTGCCTGAGGCCAGTCTGCCCCGGTGACAACGGGGCCGAAACAAAAAAGCGACCTGTACGGTCGCTTTTTTTCATTTCAGCGCGCGATTTATCTGCGCAGTCACTTCCGATGCCGTGCCGCCATGCGCGCCAACGCTTCCTGCAGCGGCGACGGCTCCAGCGATTCGCTCAGTTCGTGCAGCGCGTCCGCACCCACGCGCGACATGCGCGCCTGCTTCACGCGCGGCGGCTCTTTCACGGCCTGCGGACGCACGCGAATCTTCAGCGTATTGACGGGCCAGCCGCGCTGCTGCAAATCCGATAGCAGACGCGGTTCCAGATGCCGCAGCCGCGCGGCGAGCGCATTGTGGGCCGCAAACAGCGCCAGCACGCCGTCCTTGATGAAGCCGGGCTCGACGCTCGTCGCCAGATAGTCGGGTAGCAATTCGGTGAGGTCGCGCTCCAGTGCGGCGATCTGCTCGACGCCCGCGCGCAGCGCAGCGAACGCATCGGTGCGGTTCAGGACCTCGACTACCGCCTGCGGCCTGCGCACGCTGAACGCCTTCGAGCCCAGCTTCGGGCCGGGCTTGAGCGACTGCCTTGAAAACGGTGAGAAACGGCTCATCTGGGGTTCTGGTAACAGCCCGCGCCCCGCGCGTGCTCGATGTCGGGATTGTACCGTGCGGCAATGGCGCGTAACTTCCCCCTCGCAGCATGCGGGATGGTCACATCCGCAGCGCGCTTGCCCTGGCCGGATGGCCAACCATCTTGCCGCTGACACAGGCGTACCCGGGGGCGCGTGCTAAAATCCGTGATTCGAATTTACTCTTGGACCTAAGCCGCCGAGGCCCCTCCGACAACGAGTTGCAACAAGGTGAAAGGGTGTAAAAACCGGCCTTGCAACCCCCGCCGAAGCCGCGACGCAACCACGATCCGATGACCACCGGTTTTCTACAAAAGATTTTTGGCAGCCGCAACCAGCGGCTCGTCAAGCAATATCAAAAGACCGTCACGGCGATCAATGCGCTCGAACCGCAGATCGAGCAATTGACGGATGATCAACTGCGCGCGAAAACCACGGAATTCCGGCAACGCGTGAGCAGCGGCGAGTCACTCGACAAGCTGCTGCCCGAGGCGTTCGCTGTCTGCCGCGAGGCGAGCAAGCGGGTGCTGAAAATGCGGCACTTCGACGTACAGTTGATCGGCGGCATGGTCCTGCACTACGGCAAGATCGCGGAAATGCGCACCGGCGAAGGCAAGACGCTCGTCGCGACGCTGCCCGTGTATCTGAACGCGCTCTCGGGGCGCGGCGTGCACGTCGTCACGGTGAACGACTACCTCGCCCAACGCGACGCCGAGTGGATGGCGCGTCTCTACAACTTCCTCGGCCTTTCCGTCGGCATCAATCTGTCGCAGATGGACCACGGCATGAAGCAGGAGGCGTACGCCGCGGACATCACGTACGGCACGAACAACGAGTTCGGCTTCGACTACCTGCGCGACAACATGGTCTACGAGACCGATGCACGCGTGCAGCGGGCGCTGAATTTCGCGGTCGTCGACGAAGTGGACTCGATCCTGATCGACGAGGCGCGTACGCCGCTCATCATTTCCGGCCAGGCTGAAGATCACACCGAACTCTACGTGCGCATGAACGCGCTGCCGCCGCTGCTCGACCGCCAGATCGGCGAGGAGAAGGCGGACGGTACGGGCGTCGAGAAGCCGGGCGACTACACGCTGGACGAAAAGGCGCGCCAGGTGTTCCTGACGGAATCAGGGCACGAAAAGGCCGAGCGCCTGCTCGCCGAGTGGGGCCTGATCGGCGAGGGCGAAAGCCTCTACGCGCCGCAGAACATCACGCTGATGCACCACGTGTACGCCGCGCTGCGCGCGCACACGCTGTTCTACAAAGACCAGCACTACGTCGTGCAGAACAACGAAGTGGTGATCGTCGACGAATTCACGGGCCGTCTGATGGCGGGCCGGCGTTGGTCGGATGGCTTGCATCAGGCTGTCGAAGCCAAGGAACATGTGAAGATCCAGAGCGAGAACCAGACGCTCGCCTCGATCACGTTCCAGAACTACTTCCGCATGTATGCGAAGCTGTCCGGCATGACGGGTACGGCCGACACGGAAGCGTACGAGTTCAACGAGATCTACGGGCTCGAGACGGTCGTGATTCCGACCAATCGGCCGCCCAAGCGGATCGACAAGCAGGACCAGATCTACAAGACGGCGATGGAGCGCTACAACGCCGTGATTCGCGACATCCGCGAATGCTACGAGCGCGGCCAGCCGGTGCTGGTCGGCACGACGTCGATCGAAAATTCCGAACTGCTGTCGCAACTGCTGAACAAGGCCGGTTTGCCGCACGAAGTGCTGAACGCGAAGCAGCATGCGCGTGAAGCGGCAATCGTCGCGGAAGCGGGCCGTCCGAAGCGCGTCACGATCGCGACCAACATGGCGGGCCGGGGCACCGACATCGTGCTCGGCGGCAATGCCGAAAAGCAGGCGGCGTTCATCGAAGCCGATCTTTCAATCCCCGAAGACGAAAAAGCGGGCCGCATCCAGAAACTGCACGACGAGTGGCAGGCGCTGCACGATCAGGTGAAGGCCGCGGGCGGTCTGCACATCATCGGCACCGAGCGTCACGAATCGCGCCGTATCGACAACCAGCTGCGCGGCCGTGCGGGCCGTCAGGGCGATCCGGGCTCGTCGCGTTTCTATCTGTCGCTGGAAGATCCGTTGCTGCGCATTTTCGCGGGCGACCGCGTGCGCGCCATCATGGACCGCCTGAAGATGCCGGAAGGCGAGGCGATCGAAGCGGGCATCGTCACGCGTTCAATCGAATCTGCGCAGCGCAAGGTCGAAGCGCGCAACTTCGATATCCGCAAGCAACTGCTCGAATACGACGACGTCTCAAACGACCAGCGCAAGGTGATCTACCAGCAGCGCAACGAACTGCTCGAAGCGCACGACATCACCGAAACCATCGGCGCGATGCGTCACGGCGTGATTAGCGACATCGTCCATCAGTTCGTGCCGGCGGGCAGCATCGAAGAGCAGTGGGACGTGCCAGAACTCGAAGAAGTGCTGCGCAACGACTGGCAGCTCGATCTCGCCGTCCAGGAGATGATCAACGAGTCGCAGCAGATCGACGCCGACGAGATTCTCGAAGCCGTGACGGCCGCAGCCGATGAGGCTTACGAATCGAAGGTGGAGCAGGTTGGCCGCGAGTCGTTCAGCGCGTTCGAGCGCTCGGTCATGCTGCAGACGCTGGACCGCAGCTGGCGCGAGCACCTCGCTGCGCTCGACCACCTGCGTCAAGGCATTCATCTGCGCGGCTATGCGCAGAAGAATCCGAAGCAGGAGTACAAGCGCGAAGCGTTCGAACTGTTTGCTGCAATGCTGGACTCGGTGAAGCTGGAAGTCACGCGCATCGTGATGAATGTGCAGATCCAGTCGCCGGAACAGCTGGAACTGGCCGCCGAGCAGATGGAAGAGCAAGGCAGCCATCTGGTCGACAACGTCGAGTTCCGTCATGCCGACTACGCGGAAGGCGGCGCGGCTGTGGCGGCGGCGCCCGTCGCGGCGAATGCGGCGGCCGCGATGATCGGCGATGCAATGGCACACGGCCAGGGTGCCGCGGCGCCGCTGTCCGGCGACAACGTGCCGAAGGTCGGCCGCAACGATCCCTGCCCGTGCGGCAGCGGCAAGAAGTACAAGCAGTGCCACGGCAAGATTGCGTGACACACGAAGGCGGCGCGCGGTAAGCGCGCCGCGTCGTTTGAAGCGTGCATTGCTGGTGATTTCGCGGTGGCGCAGGTCCATCTGGCGCCATCACTTTTGATCCCCAATGCCGGCGTCCGCCGGCATTTCAGTCTCGACAGGTCGCAAACATGGCTGTCAATTTCCCCTCGATCGATCCCGCTCAACTCCATCCCGTCGCCGGCGTCACGCTAGGCTGGGCCGAGGCGAATATCCGCAAGCCGAACCGCAAGGACGTGCTCGTCATTTCCGTCGACGAAGGCGCGACGGTCGCGGGCGTGTTCACGTTGAACCGCTTTTGCGCAGCGCCCGTGACGGTGTGCCGCGAGCACCTGGAGCGCGTGCGCAAGGGCGGCAAGGGTATTCGCGCGCTGGTCGTGAACACGGGCAATGCGAACGCGGGCACAGGCGAGCCGGGCATGGCACACGCGCGTGAGACGTGCGACGAACTCGCGCGCCTCGCGGGTATTGCGCCTGAGCAGGTGCTGCCGTTCTCGACGGGCGTGATTCTGGAGCCGCTGCCTGTCGATCGTCTGAAAGCCGGGTTGCCCGCCGCGCTGGCGAACCGTCAGGCTGCGCACTGGTACGACGCGGCGCAGGCCATCATGACTACGGACACGCTGCCGAAAGCCGTGTCGCGTCAGGTGAAGGTCGACGGCCACACGGTCACGCTGACGGGCATCAGCAAGGGCGCGGGCATGATCAAGCCGAACATGGCGACGATGCTCGGCTTCCTCGCATTCGACGCCAACGTCGCACAGCCGGTGCTCGACGAACTCGTCAAGTATGTCGCGGACCGCTCGTTCAACTGCGTGACGATCGACGGCGATACGTCGACCAACGACTCGTTCATCCTGATCGCATCGGGCAAGTCGAGCCTGCCCGCGATCACGTCCACGGATTCGCCCGCCTATGTCGCGTTGCGCGACGCCGTGACGGAGACGGCGCAGACGCTCTCGCAACTGATCGTGCGCGATGGCGAGGGCGCGACGAAGTTCATGACGGTGCAGGTCGAAGGCGGATCGAGTGTCGCCGAGTGCCGTCAGATCGCTTATGCGATCGGCCATTCGCCGCTCGTGAAGACGGCGTTCTATGCATCGGACCCGAACCTCGGCCGCATTCTGGCTGCGATCGGCTATGCGGGCGTGACGGACCTCGACGTCGGCAAGATCGACTTGTATCTGGACGATGTGCTGGTCGCGAAAGCGGGCGGACGCAACCCCGATTACAAGGAAGAAGACGGACAGCGCGTGATGAAGAAGGCCGAAATCCTGATTCGCGTCGTGCTCGGCCGTGGCGATGCGCAAGCGACGATCTGGACGTGCGATCTGTCGCATGATTACGTGAGCATCAACGCCGACTACCGTTCCTGAATTGCGCCGATCACGACATGGATAAACTCGAACAATTCCTGACCCGCGCCGAAGCCGTGCTGGTGCGCCTCGAAGCGATGCTTCCCCCGGCTGCGCCTCAAATCGACTGGTCCGCGGCTGTCGCATTCCGCTGGCGCAAGCGCCAGGGGCGCGGCTACCTGCAGCCGGTGCCCGCGATCTCGCTGATTTCGCTGGACGATCTGCAGAATATCGATCGGCAGAAAAACCTGATCGAGCAGAACACGAAGCAGTTCGTGAGCAAGCAACCTGCCAACAACGTGCTGCTCACGGGCGCGCGCGGAACGGGCAAATCGTCGCTGATCAAGGCGTGCCTGAACGCGTATTCGAAGGACGGTCTGCGTCTGATCGAAGTCGACAAGGACGATCTGCACGACCTGGGCGATATCGTCGATCTGATTTCGGCGCGCCCCGAGCGCTTCATCGTGTTCTGCGACGATTTGTCGTTCGAAGAGGGCGAATCGGGCTACAAGGCGCTGAAAGTGGCGCTGGATGGATCAGTGGCCGCGCAGTCGGACAACGTGCTGATCTACGCGACGTCGAACCGCCGCCATCTGCTGCCCGAGTACATGAGCGACAACGAGACGTACAAGCACACCTCCGACGGCGAGATTCACCCGGGCGAAGTGGTCGAAGAAAAGATCTCGCTGTCCGAGCGCTTTGGCTTGTGGGTCAGCTTCTACCCGTTCAAGCAGGACGACTATCTGTCCATCGTCGCGCACTGGCTGCATCACTTTGGCTGCAATGACGCCGACGTCGAAGCGGCACGCGGTGACGCGCTGATCTGGGCGCTGGAGCGCGGCTCGCGCTCGGGGCGCGTCGCGTGGCAGTTCGCGCGCGACTGGTCCGGCAAGCGGGCACAAGCATGAGCGACGCCGCGCAAAGCCACGCGGGCGAGGTGAACGAGGCCGGCCGTCCCGTCACGGAAGTGGCCGTCGGCGTGCTCGTTCAGCCCGATGGCCGCTATCTGCTCGCGCAGCGGCCCGCCGGCAAACCGTACGAAGGTTATTGGGAATTTCCGGGCGGCAAGCTGGAGCCGGGCGAAACGGTGGAAGCCGCGCTCGCGCGCGAATTGCATGAAGAACTCGGCATCGACGTGCAGGCGAGTCACCGCTGGCACGTGCTCGAGCACGACTATCCGCACGCGTATGTGCGTCTCTATTTCTGCAAGGTGACGGCGTGGCACGGCGAGCCGCACGGACGAGAAGGTCAGGCGTTCGCGTGGCAGACGCTGCCGGCGCAGGTGTCGCCGCTGTTGCCCGCGACGATCCCCGTGCTGGAGTGGCTCGCGGCGGAGTGAGTTGAAGGCGCGGAGTCGCCTGTGCGGCTTCCGCCTTACCATGAATAGCGGCGAGGGCGGCGCGCGCTGTTCCCGTTCAGTGCGAGCGGTGCTCGCCGGGTGTGTCGTCGGTGGGCGGCTCTTCGTCGGTGCCGCCGATCTTATATTTCTCGGCAGCCCACGCGCCGAGATCGATCTGCTTGCAGCGCTCGGAACAGAAGGGACGGAAGCGGTTCTCGGGAGTCCAGCGGACATCTCTACCGCAGCTTGGGCATTTGACTACAGTGACCATTCGATCAAACGTTCAATCGCAAACAGTGAAATCAATTAAATGAGGCCGTTTGCGTCAGTTTAAAGACTGCACAGCGTCAACTGGAACGGCACGTCGACATCGACCGCGCGCGGACGCAGATCGCCGTCCTGCACGGTGAAGCGCACCCACAACATGTACTTGTTGGCACTGGCCTCCGGGATCACCCGCAATTCCGGCGCCACGCGCACCTGCATCAGTTGATACGTGCGACCCGACAGCATCTGCTGGTAACTGCCCTGCATGGCCATCACTTTCGAAGCCTGTCCCGATTCGCGCGCGAGCCGCAGCACGATGGCGGCTGCGTCGCGCAGCGGCAGAAGCGGCATGACCCACTTGGCGATGTCCTGGCGACGCTGGTCGGGATGCGTCTGCTGCCACGCGTAGTACGACGGAAGATCGAACTTGCAGGTGCCGCCCGGGATGATGGCGCGACTGCGGATGCTGGCGAGCCACTCGTTATCGGCAAGATGCTGCCCAGTCTTGCCCTGCATTTGCGTCAGCCCGGCGAGCGTCTGTTCGATTTCGCCGAGGACGGCTTCGAGGGCGTTCTGCTCGATGCCGGGATTGCCGCGAAACGGAGCGAGCGTTTGACGCTGCCGCTCCAGTTCCTTCATCAAATCGGACTTCAGATCCGCGCGGCCCGCGACTTCCGAAATTTCGAACAGCGTAGTCAGCGCGACGTGATGTTCCCTGGCATCTTCCTGAGTCAGAAAGAACGTGAAACGCTCGAACAGATCTTCGAGGCGCAGCAGCGTCCGGATTCGCTCGTTGAAGGGATACTCGTAAAGGATCAAGCGGGCTCGCCTCGGGCGTGGTCGGTGACGGAATTGCAGGACATTCTAATGCCGTGAGACTACCCTAGCAATCACACACTTTTTTAGCGAGCTTCTGTCAATTTTTGAGCGGTGTTGCGCGCATTCGTTGCGTGTAAATGCCGTTCCCGACAACATGCGCGCACGCTACGGACAATGAACAGAATCGCTCACGGCTTACGCGCCCGCGAGCGAAACATACGTGCGATGAAGCTGACCGACGTCAACGTCGAGTTCTTCGAGCGACCGGTTGTCGTTGACAATGACATCGTCGGCGGCGGCGAGTCGCGCTTCGCGCGTCGCCTGCCGCGCGATGATCGCGAGCACCTGTTCGCGCGTGAACGCATTGCGGCGCATGACGCGAGCGATCTGGGTTTCGACGCTGCAATCGACGGCCAGCACGCGATTCACACGCGTTTTCCAGCTACCCGACTCGACGAGCAGCGGCACGACGACGATCACATATGGGCCGGGCGCCTGCTGACGCTGACGCTCGGTCTCCGCGCGGATCAACGGATGCGTGATTGCTTCGAGTCGTTTGCGCGCCGTCTCGTCACTAAAGACGAGCGCGCGCATACGGGCGCGATCGAGCGAGCCGTCTTCGGCGACGAACGACGGACCGAACTCCGTTGCGATGGACGGCATGGCGAGACCCTGCGGCGCCGTGATGCGATGCGCGATCACGTCGGTATCGACGAGCGTCACGCCGCGTTTTGCGAACAGATCGGCGACCGTGGACTTGCCGCTGCCGATGCCGCCCGTGAGTCCAACAGCAAACATGCGTCAGCCTCCCAAAGCCATATAAAGCGGCGTGCCGACGAACAGCGTGACCGCGCCGCCTGCCGCGAGGAACGGACCGAAGGGCAGCGGCTCTTCGAAACGCATGCGCCCGATCCATGTCGCGACCAGACCGACCACGGCGCCCGTCACCGCGGCAATCAGAATGATCTGCGGCAGTGCGGCCCAACCGAGCCACGCGCCGAGCGCGGCGAGCAGCTTGAAGTCGCCATAACCCATGCCTTCGACGCCACGCACGATCTTGAACACCCAATGCACGCACCACAGCGCCAGGTAGCCTGCGATCGCGCCGATCACGGCATCATGCAGGCTCGCGAACACGCTATTGAAATTGACGATGAGGCCGGCCCAGAGCAATGGCAAGGTCATCGAGTCAGGCAACAGGTGTGTGTCGATATCGATTGCGCTCATTGCCAGCAGTGTCGCGCATAGGGCGAACGCAGCGAGCGCCGTGCCCGTTGCGCCAAACGAGATGAGCGCGCCCAGCGCCAGTGCCGCGCTCGACAGTTCGAGCAGCGGATAACGAAAACTCACGCGCGTCTTGCAGTGCGAGCATCGGCCGCGCAACACCAGATAGCTGAGCACCGGGATGTTCTCCCACGCCCGCAGCACGTGGCCGCAATGCGGACATGCGCTGCGCGGCAACCAGAGGTTGTAGCGCTCGGGCAGGCCGTCTTCATCGAATGCGTGGTCTGTCGCTTCGCTCACTTCGGCGCGCCATGCGCGCTCGAGCATGATCGGCAAGCGGTGCACGACGACGTTCAGGAAGCTGCCGATCACCAGACCGAATGCGATCGCGAAGGCGATCTGCGCGCCCGGCGGCAGCGTGCCGAAAGCCGCGCCGAGGCTGTCCGCGAAACGGACGAGCGGGCCGCTGAAGGAAGGTTCTGACACGGACGTGAGCGTGGTCGGCATGATCGATTGTCTGGATTCGGCTGCGATGCTACTACACCACGTTGCCAAGTTGGATGATGGGAAGATACATCGCGACGACCAGACCGCCGACCAGCCCGCCCAGCACGACGATCACGAGCGGCTCGCACAGGCTCGCGAGCCCCGCGATCTTTTCGTCTACCTGACGATCGCTCAGCGACGCGACATCGAGCAGCATCGTATCCAGCGTGCCCGATTCTTCGGCGATGGCGACCGGTTGCACGATTTCTTCAGGGAAACATTGCGCTTCGCGCATGGCGGGCGCGAGTCGCACGCCGCGCCTCAGTTGCGCTGAGATCGCGACGGTCGCGCGATCGAACCATGGGTTGCCCGTTGCGTGCGTGAGCGAATCGAATGCGTCGGCGAGCGGCGTGCCTGCCGACAGCAACGTACCGAGCGCGCGGCTCCAGCGCGCCGCGCACAGCGTGGTGAGCAGCGCACCGGCGACGGGCAGACGCAGCGCCGCGCGGGCGAACTGCAGACGAGCGGCTTCCGAGCGCCGCAGCACGCGACGCACCGCGAATACGAACACGCACGCGAGCGAGGCGAGCGGCACGCTCCAGCGGCCAGCCGCGGCGGACATCGCGAGTACGAGTTGCGTCGGCGCGGGCAGCTTTGCGCCGAAACCGTCGAAGATCTGCTTGAACGTCGGGACGACCCACACGAGCAGCGCGGCGGTGATCGCGAGCGCAAGCAACAGGATCGCAACGGGATAAGTGAGCGCAGCGCGCACTTTCGCGCGCTGGGCAGCGGCGCGCTCACGGTCGTCGGCGAGGCGGGCAAGGACCGTTGGCAGCGCGCCCGACGCCTCGCCGACTTCGACCAGCTGGCAATACAGCGCGCCGAACTGCGTCGGGTGACGGGCAAGCGCCGCCGAAAAGCCCACGCCCGCGGTGATGTCGCGCGCCAGCGCGTGGACGATGCGCGGCATGCCTTTGCTTCGCGCGTGGTCATTCGATGATGCATGCGCCAACAGTTCGAGCGATGGCGCAAGCGGTAAGCCGGCGCGCAGCAGACTCGATAGCTGACGGGTGAACAACGTGACGTCGGCGGCGCGTGCTTTGGGCTGAGGTGCTGCCCCGCGTGCAGTCCATTCGACGGCATACAGCGCGTCTTGCTTCAGCAACGCGCGCGCCGTCGAGAGGTCTGGCGCGATCACCGTTCCGCGCCGGCGCATACCTTGCGCGTCGAACGCGCGCCACTCGAAGCGCTGTTCCTGGATGGCCGTAGACGTCATGCGACCTCCGTTGCGCTCAATGCTTCTGCGAGGCTCGTCGTGCCGTCGAAAGCACGGGCCAGCGCGGCTTCGCGCAAGGTCGGCACGCGCTCGATATGCGCCTGCCGTGCGATCTCATGCGTGCCGGCGCGCGCGACGATGAGTTCGCGCATCGCGTCCGAAACCGGCATGGTTTGATGAATGCCGACGCGTCCGCGAAAGCCGATCCCATGGCACGCTTCGCATCCGTGTGGAACGTAGGGGTGCCAGTGCGCGATCTGATCGTCGGGCACGCCGGCCGCGCGTAGCGAGGCGGACGTTTCCGACGACGCGCGCCGGCATGCGGGGCACAGACGCCGCACGAGCCGCTGCGCCGTGACGAGGCGCAGCGCCGCCGCCAGGTTGTACGGCTCGACGCCGATGTCGATCAAACGGGCAATGGCCGCCGGCGCATCGTTCGTATGCAGTGTCGACAGGACGAGGTGTCCTGTTTGCGCTGCCTTGACGGCGACGTCGGCTGTCTCTTCGTCGCGGATTTCACCGACCATGATGACGTCCGGGTCCTGTCGCAGGAACGCGCGCAGCGCGACGGCAAACGTCAGCCCGGCCTTCTCGCGCACGCTGACCTGATTGATGCCCGCAAGCTGGATTTCGGCTGGATCTTCGACCGAGCAGAGATTGCGCGACTCGGCATTCAGCAGTTGCAGGAAGCAGTACAGCGACATCGTCTTGCCACTGCCCGTCGGACCCGTGACGAGCACGAGCCCGTGCGGCGAGCGGATCGACCGGTCCACGATGTCGCGCTGTCCTGGCGCGAGTCCAAGTGAGTCGAGCGAGAGATCGGCAGGCAACGCTTCGAGCCTGCGCAGCACGAGTTTTTCGCCGAACAGCGTAGGCAGCGAATTGACGCGATAGTCTTCGACGCGACCCGTCGCGATCGGCAAGCGTAAGCGGCCATCCTGCGGCACGCGCCGCTCCGCGATATCCATGCGCGCCAGCACTTTCACGCGTGTGATAAACGCGTCGCGCAGATGCGCGGGCGGTCGTGCCAGCTCATGCAGCACCCCGTCGACGCGCAGACGCATCCGCCAGCCGTGCTCCATCGGTTCGATGTGCAGATCCGATGCGTTGAGACGCGCGGCTTCCTGTAGCGTGTCGGCGAGCAGCCGCACGGCGGGCGGACTGTCCGCGTCATTCGTGGCGGGTTGATGTGCGCGCCTGTTCGTGACGACGTTGGGCGCGGGCGCTGCGGTGAGGGAAGTGCGCATGGAAAGCCGGCTGCGAGCCGCCTGTAAAACATGACGGCTTCATCATCCGGTATCGCGCAAGGGGCCGCTATTCGGCCGAATGGCCAGGTAGGTGCTGGCGAGGTACGCGTTCAGCGGCCGACGAGCCGCTTGATCTTCGAACCCGGCGCGGGACCGGGGCGAAAAATCTTAACTGTTCTGATTGCCTGATCGTCGCTGCGCAGAACTTCGATTTTGATGTCGTTGATCTTCACGCACACATCGCCTTCAGGAATTTCCTCGAGAATTTCGAGGATCAATCCGTTCAGCGTTTTCGGGCCGTCCGTCGGCAGCTTCAGTTGCAGCCAGCGGTTCAACTCGCGCAGCGGCATGCTGCCCGCGACGATGCATTCACCTTCTTCGTTCCAGCCGCCGCGCGAACTGGCGCTACGCGGCACGGACGTCGTGAATTCGCCGATCAGTTCCTCGATGATGTCTTCGGGCGTCACGAGTCCCTGCAGTTCGCCGTACTCATCGACCACGAGTGCCGTGCGATGACGGCTTTCCTGGAAGAACTGGAGTTGCTGGAAAACGGGCGTGCCCGTCGGCACGAAGTACGGCTCCGCGAGCAGTTCGCGCAACGTGTCGCGTTCCAGTTCCTGGTTGTGCAGGGCAGACAGCGTCTTGCGCACGTGCAGCACGCCGAGCACGCGGTCGAAATCGCCTTGATAGACGATCAGCTTGTTGTGATAGCAGGTTTCGAGCTGATGCAGGATCTGCTCGAATGGCGCGTCGAAGTCGAGAGCTTCGATGCGGCGGCGCGGGATCATCACGTCGTCGACGGTGATGTTTTCGAGGTCGAACAGGTTCAGCAGGATGCTGCGGTGCTTGGTCGGCATGAAGCTGCCGGACTCGAGCACGATGGTGCGCAGTTCCTCCGTCGACAGCCGCTGGTCGTGCGCGCCCTTGGTATTGATATGCAGCACGCGCAATATGCCGTTCGCGAACAGGTTCACGAACCAGATCAGCGGCTTTGACACGCGCATGAGCGGCGCGATCAGCAGGCTGGCGGGGAGCGCGATCTTTTCCGGAAACGTCGCGCCTACTATCTTCGGCGTGATTTCGGCGAACACGATGATGAGAAACGCGACGATACCCGTCGCAATCGACAGCACGAGGTTATTGCTGCCGAATGTGTGCAACGCGATCGACGTGGTGAGCACGGGGATGATCGTGTTGAACAGGTTGTTGCCGATCAGGACGGCGCTCAGCAACTCATCGGTGCGAGCGAGCAGGCCTTGGGTGGTCTTCGCGCCGAGCGCGCCCTTGGTCGCGAGATGTTTCAGGCGATGGCGGTTGATCGCCATCATCGCTGTCTCGGTAATGGAGAAGAAGCTGGAGCAGATGAGAAGCAGGACGACGGCGCCTATTTGCGCCCATAAGGGAAGTTGTTCCACGCGACGTGAATAAGAGAAGGGGAGGGATGGGGAGAATATAGCAGAGGGGCTGCGAGCCCTCAGCGGGCAGACGGACAGCTTGAAATCTCGCGCGATCTTTAACCGCGCGGCAGCCCGCCATTGCCACTTGTCCGTACGGCGGACGAAAAAAAACCGCGCAATGCGCGGTTTTTTTAAAATCTGGTCGGGGTGAGAGGATTCGAACCTCTCTGTATCGACCACGGAATAAGGCTTTCCGGGCATTTCGTCAATGTCAAACGCGCGTCGAATTGACAAGGTAACTGGCCGTCAGCTTACCACGGAAGGCGCCTGTTTTCCTCCAAGTTAGTCGAGAAGTCGGTACGAGATTTTGCCAACGATGTCGCGCGGGATTTTCCAGCCGCTTGGCCGAGAAACCCAGCGGCCTGCTTCATTTTTTACCGGTTGCCGGGTCTCCAGACCTGGCGCAAACGCTGCCTGATAGCGTTTGAGGATGCCTTGGCTGGTACTTGCGATGATCAACCTGGTGAACAGCGGAGCGCGGCCCGTTTGGGCTTCGTCCATGTACAGCTGCATGGTGGAGTCGTCGACGAACTTGAGCAGGTCATGGCCATGCTTTTCGGTCAACTCGACCTCAACCCCTGTGACTTCCCCACTTGGCAGGTGCCACAGCACGTCGGGGCGTTTCTCGTTTTTCTCCGATTTTTCGTTGAATTCGGCCTCGGTCTGGAAGTCGATAATCTCGCCGTTTGAGACGGCGTTCAGTGTCATCAACTGGGCATAAAAATAATGCCTCAGATGGAGCAGATTTATGCTGCTAAAGCTACCCTTGTACTTGACCAAGTTAGTGGCTTTTTCCACTGCAAAACTGAGGCCCAGATCGGTCAGGGTAAGTATCTTTTTGGGCCGGTTTTTGGTGCCGTCCCAGCCCGTTTCTGTGTTCTTCAGAAGGCCCTTCTTCACTAGGTTTGTGGACGTGTTTCTATTCGCCGCGCCGCACCACAAATCAATAATTCCTGGCGTCGACCAGCCCCATCTGTACACCCAATTTAAGGCTTTTTCCTCTTTGATTCTTCCGCGAGCACGCATATTGCCCCCGGTCGTTTCAACGATTTCCGCCAGCCGAGCCCGCGCGGCCTGAGTCTGCTCTCGGCGCTCTTTGTCTTTTGCCATGGCTTCGCGGAACGCGGCCTGTCTGTCGATATTATCCATACGCGTTATGTGCTCGATCTTGTGTGAAGCATGTACTGGATCATACACAATAATACAGACAATACTGCGGGGCCGATGCCGGCCCCTGCGCCCTCCGGGAATCGACCACAAAGGCGCCTTCGGCGTCCGGCCCGAGAGGGCCGGATACCCTTTGCTGGCGGGCTGGACGCCCGCCTCGATTCCCTCCAGTTGCCTTCACAGCCGCGCTCGTTGGCGCGGCTTCCAGCGGGCCGCTTCGCGACCCTCGGGGGAGCGCCGGTCAAAGCCCGGCTACCTGCTTGTTTTTGAGGTCTGGACGACCTCACCGGTGCCCACAAGTGGGCACCTAAAACAAGCAGGTAGCCGGGCTTCGCCCAGCGCTCGGGCTCCGCCCCCACCAGACTGCCGGCCGCTAGGGCGGCCTCTGGGCGCTGGGGCGCCCAGCGTCTGGCGGCTCCCCCATCTGCCCGCAAGGCGGGCAGAGCTTCGGGCCGCCTGGCCCTGCGCCCCGCTTCGCGGGTCCCTGGCAAACCATCGGTATGCAAACGTGTATCGAGAGATACCGCAATCGAGTCGTCGGCACGGCGCGCGGCTTGTTCTTGCTTCGGATCGTACGTCCCTGTGTTTGCTCGTCCAGAATGGCAACGATTTAGGGCGATCGTGCGGCCGTCTCTCCTGGCCGGCTACCGCCTGACAGGCTTCGCATTCAAATGGTATCGAAGTAGGGTGACCGGCTAGGTGCGACCCGTTTCGGACACTTGACCGGCGATCGGAATCGACTGCTCATCGCCTCAATCAGCCTTCCGCATCTCCATTTCCCCTGCATTGGTTGCCGCCTAAGCGCGCTAGCACGGCTTCTCAAATTCCACTCGCAAGTCAGGATGCAATTCCTTACACCTCACAAGTGCGTTGCAGTCTTGAAACGTCACGTGATGGCGATGCCATAAGTAAGAACCTGATAGGAATTGCAAAAACCATCGAGGACGAAATCGAGAGCTTGGCCGTTAGCGTCAATCATGCGAACGCTCCCTTGGACTACTGGCCCTCTGCGGTTCCACGAGGTATTTTGTGCAACTAGGGCGTACACATCGTTGGCCGACACGTTGGAAAATCGCGTCTTGAAGCCATGAGAAACGACGAATCGTTGGACCGACTCTCCGTTGGGGCCGCGCCCAATATCGGGATGGTGGGGATGCTGGCTGATGAGGCCAAAGCACATGGCCTGAGGGTCCCGATCCTCGACGAACCGCCAAAACGTGGACGTTAACGAATTCTTGTACCGACCCTGTATGGACTGAATGCTGTTGAAAGTCGGGTTAAGGTCTCTCGCTTCGGAAGCAAACTGCTCACCGAGAAAAATGAGCCTGCCAGCGCCGAAATTGGCTTCTGCTTCGATCGTTTCCCGGCACGTCGGATCGAGCGTTAATTCGTCGTCCCCCAACAGAAACTCGCGATGCCACGGGATAAAGCTATGTGCGATCTCATGCGCTTCGATCCAACGGTGTTTGAGTTTGGGCTGTTCTTTGTCGATGAATATGCGTCGATTGTCAGGCAACCAAAGGCCACTGAGCTTCGCCTTCTGCACGACTTCCAGGATGAGCGAAGGACGCGCTACCAATTGCTTTCCGGCCACCTTGATACGATGCGCAAACTCTGCCAATGGAGTCACGTCCATCGAGGAATAGTATTTCAAGTCCAGCGTCAACAGGGCGCGCACGTTGTCAAGACTGAGCGGGGGCTCAGGGTTGCCTAGATCACGGAGTATTTTGATAACGAGTTTTTCAATGTCTCGCTGCTCCTTCCCCCCGACAAGCTCCCTCAAGACGCCCCCTTTATTTGTTGTCTCGCAAGAACGCTACGAACGATTGCAGCAGATGCCTCTCTTCCGCAGTCAATGCGCCCATGTCGTCAGAATGCGCCGCGAAAAGCATAGCGTGTTCGACGAAACGCTCATCATTAGCTGACGCGGCGCCAGCCAGCTTCATCACTTCCTTCGCGGGCAGTTTGAAGAAGCTTGCTATCTGTTGGATCGTACGAGGCCGGGCCTTGTAGCGCGGATCATGTTCGATACTGCGTATTTCGTCTTCGTCTACGTCGAGTTGCTGGGCTAGTGCTGCCACAGACAGCTCGCGTCCGCGACGCTCGAGGCGCAGCAGCGAACCGAATGCTATGGATAAGGGTGGGTCCGAAACCTCTGGTTCGACCGAATTTTCCTGCAAAAGTGGGGGACCAATTATGTAGTCATGGTCCTCGATCGCAAAAACCTTACGGCGATACCAGTCTAGTGACGGACGACTACGAACAGTCATGTCGTTCTCCGGTTTATCGCAGCGTTCACGAGCGAAGAATCTCGGTCGCTTGCTCCGTCGTCAACTCAAAGTAGTGTAGCTCGTGATAGTTAGGGTCCGGCCCCAGGCACACCATGCCCCACTGATTCTGGTAGAAGTCCACTGCATTCGGCAACGCATGTAGACCGATGCGTCCGCCAAATTCCTGTTCGCTGCTTAACAGAATGGCTTCAAGCATCAGTGTGTCGCCGACTCCGCGATATAGCGGTGCCGGAGACAAGCGCCTTCTATTCCAAGGGGCTGTGGCAAGAAGATCGATGTACACCATATGCATATTCTTCTGCGATTCCAAGCGGCAGCGATGGACCATGTTTACGAACATTAGTCCTTGCGTGCGGCCTTCGCAGCGAAGCGCATAGGAGTTCCACTGTAGCTGCCCGGCGCGATCTCGCACCTTCTCGGGCCACTCCCAGTGAGCGTCCTCCACGTTGTGTTCAGCGACACCTTCTCGCGTGTAATTTCCCGCGGCCTTCAGTTCTTCGATCTTCCTGTCCGAAATCGGCTTCCACTGCGTGACATAGCACTCCACGTCACTTGCGTTGATTGGACTCGCGATTTCGCCAACCACTTCGGCGCCGGTGATGCGATTTCGAAGGAGGATCACCGCTACCTCACAGAAGCATCAACTCGGCCTTTTCCTTACTGCTCTCGTTCTCGAAAAAAAGCTTTTCCCCTCTTTGCTGCCGCAGATCAACCGTCTGGTACAGGCGAAGAGCCTGCCGAAGCACCGCTACCTTGCTCAGCGAACGCGCGCTCGAGAGCGACTCGAGCACATCCATCTCAGCGTCGTTTAGGACGAGCGTGAGCGTTTTTTTGCTGGCTGCAGACGTACGGGTAGCGGTTGACATGATGGCCTCGATTCGAAAAGTGACTGCTTCTAACGCCCGGAAAGGCTCCGGAATGCCTTGAATTTATGGGTTTTCGTCCCCTAAGTCAACGCTGAGAAACAAAAAAACATGATTTGATACATGTTTACACAACAGAAAATAATGTGTTATTGTTGATTTCAACATCACTTTTGGCTTATCGGAGGCCACGATGAACCACCCGAACGAAGGTATCGCTGTCGAGCAACACCGGGCTCACCCCGATCACGGTGGGGTGGAGATCTTGGTCTCTGGGCTGGACTTCGAGTTTCGATCTGCATATTTGGCGAGCACTGCCGCGACGGGGCGCGAAATTGCCTCGGCTGCGCATGTCGCAAGCGTTGAGGACGCTTCGGTGCTCTTGTTTGGGGAGGACGGAATCCTCGAAGACGTGGGCTTGGATCGAGTCCTTGAAATCCAATCTGGGGCGCGCTTTATCGTCGTTGACGCCGATGCTTCCTATCGCATCCGCATTAACGGCAATCGGTTCGACTGGCCGTGCCGCGTGATTTCAGGAGCTCAAGTTCGCGCTCTGGGCGAAATCCCGCACGAGCAATCGCTCTTTCTCGAACGGACAGATGCAGCGGATCGAGAAGTCGGTCGCCGAGAGTTGATTGATCTCGCAATGCCGGGGATCGAGGTCTTTTACAGTCGTGAGGCAACCTGGCTGCTGAATGTGCAGGGTGTGCGCCTCGCCCTGCATGTGCCCGAGATCACCGTTCGGCAAGCCATGATTGACGCAGGTTTCGACGTCACACAGGGCTGGCACATCTATCTCAAGGTAAAGGGCGAACAAAAGCGCGAAGTTCAGCTCGATACTGTCATCGATATGCGCACGCCGGGAGTTGAAAAACTGCGGCTGACTCCGAAAGACGTGTCGAACGGCGAAGCACAGGCCGAACTGCGCACAGACTTCGCACTTCTGGAAATCGACGAAACATTTCTCGACGCGCACTTCGTCAACTGGGAAACGGTTAAGGACGGGGAGCGTCGCTGGTTACTGATCCAGGGATACCCGATGCCTGACGGCTACTCGGCCGCTCGAGTCACGTTGGCGATCGAAGTGCCTCCTACGTATCCAGCGGCCCAACTCGACATGTTTTATCTGTGCCCTATTGTCGAACTCGAGTCGAAGGCACCGATCCCCAATACGGAGGCCCGCGTGACGATCGGGCAGCAGGAGTTTCAACGGTGGTCTCGCCACCGCGGAAACGCTGCACCGTGGCTGCCGGCGACCGACAATGTGATCACGCATCTGGCCCTGGTTGAGTCGTCATTGCGGCGCGAGGTGGGCGCATGAACGCGGCTTCTACACTGGCGATTACGGATGACGTCTATCACCAGGTGCGACGTCATCTATTTCCCGGCGATGATCTCGAGTCGGCCGCGATCCTGTTTTGCGTCAAAACTGGGACGGAACGGACTCGCTTGATTGCCCGCGAAGCCTTACTCATTTCGCATTCGGCGTGCCGGCGCGAAAAGGACTTCATAACGTGGCCGGGATCGTATATCGAAGACGCGATCGACCGAGCCGAAAGTGAAGACCTCGCACTCATCCTCCTGCATTCGCATCCCGGCGGCTTGTTTGCGTTTTCCTCGCTCGACGATGCAAGCGATCGTTCGACGATGCCCGGGCTCTTTCAGGCGCTCGGTGAACTGCACGGAAGCGCCATCATGACGCCCGACGGTGCCGTGCTTGCGCGTCTCTATTCGCCCGATCTGGTACCCCGCCCAGTGGAGTTCGTTACCTGCGCGAGCGACGACATCCGGTATTGGTGGGCAGATCGCTCGAGCGGCAAACGCGCGCTGGCATTCACGAGCGATATGGCCCGCGAACTCAGCCGACTAACGGCATGCGTGATTGGCGTCTCCGGTACTGGTTCGATTGTCGCAGAACAACTCGCGCGGCTCGGCTTCGGACATGTGATCTTGATCGACTATGACACGGTCGAGCACAAAAACTTAAACCGAATCCTCAACTCGACACTTGACGACGCGAATACGCATCAGAGCAAAGTCGACTCCTTCGCGCGTTCGATCGAACTGCACCGAGGCGTCGGTGTTGCAATCCCTATCGATGCAAAAATCGGGTCGCGCCGGGCCGTCCTTTCGGCAGCAGAAAGTGACGTGCTTTTCTCCTGTACCGATACGCACGAGGCAAGACACTATGCGGATCGAATAGCATCGGCCTATGCGATCCCGTTAGTCGACGTCGGCGTATCGATCCCAACGAGATCCGACGGCACGCAGCAGTCGATAGTCGACGTTCTTGGCCGGGTTGACTACGTACGCCCCGGTGGCCCGACTTTGCGGGACCGAGGTGTCTATTCGCCCGAAACACTGCGGGCCGAATATCTTCGCAGCACAGCCCCTGACGATCATCGTCACGAGGTTCACGCGGGCTATATCAAGGGTGTTCAAGAGGAAGCGCCTGCTGTAATCAGCTTGAACATGCGCGCCGGCTCTTTCGCCGTGATGGAGTTCCTCGCTCGCGTTTATACGATTCGCACCGACGGCAATCACGCGTTCGCAAGAACGCTTTTTAGCATTGCGGAAGGCGACGAGGATCACTTTTCCGAAGATTGTTTCCAATGGACGAAAAACAGCACCGCGATCCGCGGCTCAAGGGAGCCTCTCCTTGGCCTGCCGGAGCTCGCGTTGCCAAGGCGGAGGCTGGCAAAGTGAATTTCCTTAGTTTCATCGGTGGACAGATTCGCGCTATTGGCGCACGAATTCGCGATTTTTTTCGCTATTTCGACGCGGCCGGAACGGGATGGCGCCTTAGGACCGTGCAGGGCGATAGTCTGCCGCGCAATTTCTCTCAGCGCACGGTGTTTCTCGCTCGCGAAGACGGCGAAGACTGGTGCGTAGGCTTTCTGTGCCCCTGCGGATGCGGGAGGAAAATCGAGCTATTGCTGATCAGGGAAGCAAAGCCAAGGTGGGACCTAACGGTCGACGCTCGCCAACGGCCAACTTTACATCCTTCGGTATATCTCAACGACGGTTGCCGCTCGCATTTTTGGATTCGCGCGGGACACATCGTCTGGTGTGAGTAGCTCGCCGAGAAACCATCTTGCGTGGGTATGGCTGCGCTAGCGGCAGTTCAACGCTCGGAGCCGATTGCACGCGCTTCGGGTTCGCAACCAAACCGTCGTCTCTTGGTCGTTCCAACCAACACGCATTCATTCAAAGTCACGTGCCTAATGAGTTCGCCATAGACGCGGAAATCGCGATGAGGCGGGTGGGCGTGAACGCAACACGAACGTGTAAGTCGTCATGGGGACGAACTGCCGCTAAGCGTAACCAGCGTCAACCATGTGCTTATGCGCAGAGATTCTTAGGCGGTAGCCACCTGGACCGACACCTTGGTCACGTTGTAGAGCGCCACGCTCCCACCAACCGCCTTTGCTGGATTGAACAACGCGAGATTGATGCCCTCGCTAACGGAACTGCGATAAACGACGCCGTCAAAGCCGCTCTTCTTAATGAATTCGCAAAGATACTGGCTCGGAATATAGTCGATCGCCGCCCCCGCCGGCTGAACCGGTCGCGTCAACTCCTCACCTAGACGTTCAAGAAAAGGTAAATCGGCACGCAGCTGGCCGATCTCGCTCGCGTCGGTAAGGATGAAAGGCGACACGAGCTTACGCGGATTGCGCAAGTCCACAGCCTTGATTTCGGGGACTATGAAATCCGCGACACAAGCAAACTCGCCAGTATGGGGCCTTATCTCGGCAACAGCCGTGTCCGGAAGCGATCCCAGATAAAGGTAAGGAATACCCGCCGGATTGGCCCTGCCATGTGACGAGCGCCGCTTCGGCGGTGCGCCCATCTCCTCGACCGGGAAAACCCGATCCTCGGTACGAATTCGCGCGCGATACCACTGCTGGGGCAATTTCGGTGCAAGGAGCATGTCAAGCAGTTGGCGGAGACGATCTAGGTCGATGGCGACATCGAGAAACCAGCGATTTGCATACATCATCTCGTCGCGCAGTTTGTCCCACTGCGCAAGGCCTTCGCTGATATAGCTTGCCGACGGGGCAAAGCTGTTCCGGACGATCTCTCCGTCATCGAGAATCTCACCGAGAAGCTCTTTAGCGTGGGCAATGTCCATGCGTTGATGGCTGAAGAGCTGCCAGTCATCCTTCATCCATTCGACCAGCGACTTCCCTTCCGCACTCGGCTCATAGACATTCACTAGCAGCTCGAAATAGTTGGCGAGCTTGCTTGGCTCAACGAGCTGGGTATCCGTGGTCCCGCAAAAATCGCATGTCCCATGACGAGGATCGAGCGAAGGGAAAAGCTGATCGCGCAGGGCGCGATCATCAAAGCATTCCGGGCAGCAAAAACGCGTTGCCATGTAGCTCAACTGAGATAGTCGGCAAGCGTCTCGATGTGATGTTTCATCGAAAGCTTTTTGACGTAGCCAAGACCCGGGAAATGACCCTTAGCGTGAAACTCACGGAACTCCTTAATCGCATCAGTCTCAAGAATATGCGAGGTTCCGCTGTCCAACTTCGCTATCAACTTGGCCAACGCCTGGGCGAATTTGCCAGCGGGGTCAGTCGGCGTGTCCTTCGTGTCCGAGACGAAGTGGTAGATGTACATGACATCGTCCTTTTCAGGATCTATGAAGGTCAGGTGGATTGCTACGGCATAGGCCGGACCGCCACCTTCGCTGTAGACGTCGCCGACGATCAGGAAATCGCCAAAACCCGTCATGCCGAGATCGCCGTAGGTAACATGGAGATCGGAGAACTCCTCCATCGCCGGATAATCGGCATTGCGCAGCCGCTTAAATCCGTCACGCACGAGAATGCGTGTGCTCTGATCGAAATGTTTCCGATAGAGCAGCTTGGCATGGTCTTCGATGAAGACGTTGGTGAGACCGGGCATGTCGACTTCCAACTTGGCCGCCAACGCCTTGGGCTCAGTGAAGCCCGCATGGATCAGAACAGGATGATGATCAGCGTGTTGACCATAGCAGGCCATTACTTCGTCGACCGTCGTGTCGCTACGCAACAGGATTCCAGCGGAGATCTTGTCCACGCCCTTAAAGTCTTTTTGTAGGAGGCCAGTGATGCTCGCGCCGTCGTCCTGATGGTCGCCGTGATAGGGGTTCACGATAACAATTGCTTGTCCGCCTGCGTCGCATACCGTACTCAAGGTCTTCTTAAGGCCGCCGAGCGATTCGCGTACCGGCTCAATTACAGGTATGAAGTTCTTTTGAGCGAGCAACTTCGCCATCTCGCGGATCGTGATGAGCTCAAATTGCTTTCCGCGGAAATAGGGATGGTACATACGTCGATCAGCTCCAAGTCGTGGCCGCGCGCAGCGGGGTCGCTATAGCATCAATCAGTCTCGAATGATCAGAACGGCGCACCGATACCGACAACGCCGCAGCGTGCAAGGACCTCGGCAAACGATCGACAAGGTCGCCGAGCGGCGCAAGATCACGCGTCCGCTTAAGCGTCCGAACCATCTCTGCATGTAGCGCAACGGGGTCGAGCTTGGCGAAGAGGTCACGCACCGCGGCATGCTTCTGCGTATTGGGAAGCTCGGGTGCTGCCACGCCCATCGCCTGCAAGATTGCGATCCCTTCGGCCAGGCGCAGAGATTCGAACACAGTCACAGGACAAATTCGCGCCGGACAGTCTACCGCTTCGCGCACCGGCGTAATCTGATAGCGCTTGGAAAGGCACATCACCCCCACATCGTCGGGAATCGTGTCTAGAACGCCTTCGATATGGCTTTCGCTCGCGATTACATTTACTTTGGCGAAAACTCGCTTGTAGTTCTCGATCTGATTAGCAAGCCGCGCAAGCGAATCCCGCTCCGACTTGATCTCATAGACGGTCGCAGTGCCATTCAAGATGACGAGGTCAGCCTTGCAGCTACCGACACGAAACTCATTGAGCATTGAGGCAGTACGGAGCGAGTGTGTTCCCATCAACACTTTCTGACTGATCGCTGCTCGATAGATGTATTCGTCACGGTGCCCCGCGATTTTCAAAATATCGAACGCGGAATCGAAGGTGTCGCCAACAGTCGCGTACGGGCCAACATGCTCGATCAGATCGGTTTGTTCCAACAGTCGACGGAACAATCCGGATCGGCCTTTCGTCGCCATTTCACGGAAAACCGCGGCGGAAAACAGCCGAGTCAAGGCAGAAAGTTGCGCTGTGCTGTGGATTTTCATTCCCCCACCTGAGCCGGGCGTTTCTTTGTGGGCATCCTGTGTCTTCATTGCCTTGGCGCTACGACACCGACGTGCTTATACAAGGTTGTTCGAGACACGCCATAACGACGAGCGACATCGGCTACCTGAATACTTGGATCGCGCAACAGCGCCTTGATTTCACGCACCTGCTGCTCGTCCAGTTTCGGCTTCCTGCCTCCGGACCGGCCTCTCGCACGAGCAGCCGCTAGTCCGGCCTGCGCGCGCTCCCGGATCAAGCCACGCTCGAACTCAGCCAGCGCCGCAAACACGTGGAAAACCAACTTGCCCGCCGCGCTGCTTGTTTCGATTTTCTCCGTCAAGCTCTCAAAGCCCACACCTTGCCGCTCAAGATCGGCGACGATCTGTACCAAGTCTGGCAAACTGCGGCCAAGTCGATCTAGCCGCCAGACGACAAGCATGTCCCCAGCCCGCAGCGCCTTTCGGCATTGCTCTAACTCTGGACGGATCGCGCTTTTACCGTTGGCTGCTTCCTCGTAGATCGTCGCGCACCCAGCCTGCATGAGGGCATCGCGCTGCAAATCTAGGCTCTGGTCATCGGTCGATACGCGGGCGTACCCAATGCGTTGATTCATTGACGCGATCAGGACACTGAAAAGTTGACGCGTATATTAACACTCATCAACGGCTTCGGCGCCCCCAAAAAGGACACTATGGGTGTTCAGAAAACCACCGTTTGACGGACACTGCGAGAAACTCGGGGGACTGGCCCACTACACTGCCGTAAGGTCCGATTCGGGATTCGCGTCGTCGAACACCTTTCTCTCGGCAGAAGGGCATTCACTTCTTAGGCATCGATCGAATTCATCGGCTTGGCGACCCCGCGACACTGCTTTCCGCTGAGCACAGACACCTGAGTGTCCAACCTGCAATTTTCGACCGTCGCATGATGGTCGGTTCTGAGAGATCTGGCAGTCCTGCCATCCCCGCAGAATTGTTGTGCCGCACAATAGCGAACCGACCGCGAAATGCAGATATCCATAATCTACAATTCGCGAGCAATAGTCAGCAATATCGATCGTGCTTTCGTAGTGGCCTGTCCATAAAGCAAAATCAATTCGGCGAGCTGATCGTCCTCAGCATAGAAGTAGGCGGTGGGCACTGATAGAGCGGCGGCAAGCTGGCAGGCAAACACATACTCCACCTTGTGGAGACCCAGTTCGTAGCGATTGATGCGGGTGCTAGCGACCGAGGGATCGAGGCCGGCGACGATGCCGAGCTTTTTCTGCGACAGGCCCGCGCGCAGGCGGGCTTCCTTGAGCCTGCCTCCGAAAACGGTACGTCCTGCTGCGGCCATTGCGTAACCCTGTGAGCGGAGTTACGAATGTCGTAGCTATGTGTCCTTTTGCATACTGCAAATATCGTAGCGTTTTAGGGGCTGGTGGCCGTAAAATTGGCGCAAACCGGCCCGTGCGCGTCTGAAATTCGCTTCAGCGCTGATCGTCGGTGGTCGAGCGGGAACTGGTGGTCCTTGGTTCGCGCAGGTTGCCGCCACTTAGATGATCCATCTCGCGACGGACGGCCTTAATGGCACCGACCAACGGTGCAAAAAACAGCTTTGGGCTTTCCTTCGCTGCCTCGACGATTTCTCGCATGAGGGCATTCATGGCTGATCCTTTTTTGGTGAGAGGCGGTCCACATCGTGTCGCAAGCGTCATGAGTCGTCATGGTGAAGGTTTCCCGGAATCCATGAATACGTTGGATTGTCATGATCTTTATATAAATCCAATATTTCGTCGTCATCCCACCTGCTGAAGTGATCATATTGCCAGCTTGGCTGTGGCCCGACTGATCGCTCTCCATCAAAGAACTGGGCGAGGAAAGACAGCATGGGCGCAATCATCAGGCCTACGACGGGCGCGGCTATCGCCTGCACGAAGCGGTCAGCGATAGCGGGGTTGATGTGGAAATGCGTCCAGACAACATCAAGAAAAACCTCGATCAGAACCGCTGCTGCAAACGTCAGCAGGCCCACCAGCGCACGCGCCATGAATGGAGCCCGGGTCAATCGGCCATAGGAAAGTATCAGCGACTTCATATCGTTCCTCGCATGCTTTGAGTCTCTGGGTCGTCGTGCGGGAAGCTGACTTGCCACAGACATCGACTGATCTGGACGGTGTCCACAGGCGTCGCCGTGCCGCCGGTTGACACGCTACGAATATCGTAGCAATCTATCTCAATAAGAGCTACAAATAACGGAATTTTCCGATGGGAATTTGCACCGGAAGAACTAAACAGCACCTCGGGGCTAAAGAAATTGAGAAGTCAAAGTCGAAATATTTCGCCGTGACGCACTGCTCACGCGCCTGACCTGAATCGCGCGTCAGGCTCAAGCTCCCCATCCATTTGTTGTCATCCATGCCGCGGACAGGATGCTGTCCGCCGCTGCGCATCGCTTTTTATTTCGTGGATCAACAATGAAGAAGCTTCTGCTTGCCGCGTCGCTCACGGGCGTCATTGCGCTGTCGGGCTGCGCAGTCAATACGACACCTCTCACTCGGGAACAAGTCGCCGCGAAGGTCGCGGTCAAGACGGGGTATCCCGGCTGCAACGGCTGCAACATGGTTCGGACGTATGCGGCACCACAGTTTTACCGACAGCAGTTCATCAATGATCCGGATTTCCACGGCTGGCTCGATCTGAATCTGCAATTGGTCTCGACGAACTACAACACGGCCGGGCATGCACAGGCATACCGGATCGTCGCTGGCGTGATCGTGAACGGTGGTTTCGTGAATGCATGGCGCACGAACCATCCGGAGGAGCGCTGCCCGACCGACAACGAGGTCGAGCACGGCTATCACGGATTCCATGCGGGCCAGGGCATTGAGTTCTGGCTGGTTACGGACGATGGCACCTACGAGTCGCTAGACCACGTGTCCGACATGAACGGTGAAACGATCAAAAACCTAGAATGCTTCAAAAGCACCGGTAGCGGGGCCTCGTGGACCCAGATGATTGCCTTGCCCGTTCAGGAGGTCAAGGCAGCCTATAGCCAGAATCGCCCGATCCGGATTTTCGCGGGCCGTGCGCTGACGAAATACGAATCGACGAGCGATGGCTACAAGCCGGTGACGGTCGCGCAGGAGGTCCGCAAAGGTTTGATATTCGAATTCAGCCCGGATTACGTGGGCGGTTTCGTCGATGGCCTGAAGCGCCTTGGCGCCGACACGGCTGTCGCTCGTTAAGAGGGATTCGTCCGGTTTTTACAACCATTAAATGATGCCGGGTTCGACCAACGCAGCGTGGCCGAACCATTTTTTCAGGGATGGCGATGCGAGCCGGTGTGTTGAGTGCCGCCGTATCGGCCGGGGCTGATGCACTGACACACGCCGACGCGGGCGCTTACGTGGTAAAGGGGTGCTCAGGCATGGGTTAAGGTCGAGGTGTTGCCGTGATCCTAGGCCATTCAAGACTGTCTAGAGCCTCGCGCATGGTCTTGGGGCTTGCTGCCTTGGTGTAGTCCACTCGACCGCTAGAGCCGTGCGCGGCGTGGCCCGTGATTGAGTCAGCCGTTTCGGTGCCGATTCCCTTATCGGCCAGCGCCCCGCGTATCCAATGACGAAATTTGTGCGATCCGTGAAGGCGACCAGTCGGCAACCCGAGGGAGCGCCTAAGCTCCAAGAACCATCTACCCAAGGTGTCACCCGGTGCGGTTGCTCGACCGCTCAATGACGGGAACGCACCGCCCGCACTACCCGCGATCCTCTCATGCCACGCGGAGAACCATGGGTCCGCGAGCAAGTGAGAAGCTAGCGCGACGATACGCTCCGATTCGTCGGTCTTGACAGTCCCGGCCTCAGCGGTGATACGAACGGTTTTGATGCCGTGGCGAGTTTGGAAGTCCTCGCGACGCAATTGCGCTATCTCACCTATGCGAGCCCCGGTATGCAGAAGCAGCAGCACGGCAGCTCGACCATCTTCGGGGGTTACATTTTCCCAGTGGTGTACCTGCTCCATACGGTCGGAGAACAGAGGCGCCCCGAACAATAGCTCCAGTTCGTTATCGGTCCATCCTTCGCGTTTCTTCGCGCCCTTGGTCTTATCGAACGAAACCGTGAACTGGTTGCGGTCGAGGATGCCATCCTTTACCGCCGTGTTCACTAGAGCATTTACGGACGTGTAGTGATTGTGAGCGGTCTTGGCTCCGAAGCCCCGCGCCTTGCTGTCCAACAGGAACTTGACAAAGGCTGCTCCGGTCGCTCGCGTCAGATCGCTCAAGGGGACTGTGCCGCACGCTTCCTCGAATAACTCTAGCGCCTTCCGGGTGCGCTTTACAGGGTTGTCTGTCTCGGCATACCCGTTCCACTGCTGCCAGGACGGCACCATGTCCCAAACGGTTTTGGGTGCTTCCCGAGTCTTCTTTGCGGGCTCGTCGTCGGGAGTGAGTCCCTTGGGGATAACGGGGGCAGGCGGCGTATCTACGGGTTCACCATGGCTTCTTTGTGCCACTGCATCCATGGCCCTAACCAAAGTCCGCGTGATGCGCTGAAGTGCCAGCCGACCGTCGGTCGTGTCCCATTCCACGCGAATAGACAGAGGGTCACAAACGAAGTCTGCGTACTCACGGGTGGCCGAGAAGTCTCCTCGAGCTAACGCTGCCTTCCAAGCCCAGGCCTGTTCCTGGTCAAACCGTTGCGCTGCTACAGCCTGCTCTTGGGTCAGGAAGTCCCCCGTTTGATCCCATGTCGTCACAGCGGTATTGGAGCGTTGGCCTCTGTAGGCGCCAACCAATAGCGGATTGACACGGGTTTGTTCATCCAGCGCCAAGACCAAGTTTTGTACGGCCTGGGCGATATAGGCCTCTAGCTCTTCTGACAGCGGGACGAATGGCGCGGGGCGCGTACTGTCCTCCAGCGCCTGAAACCGGACTCGGTGTTCGGCTATCAGCCGGTGTGCGATGGTGATCGCTTCAGCGCGGTTGCGGGTCTTGAGGCTGGCTCTATAAGCATCGGTCGCCAGCTTGCCGCTACGCGTGCGAGGAAACAGGTGTCGAAGGTGCTTGGGGATGCCGATACGGAGTTGATAGATACCGCTTTGGGGATGCGGTTCTAGTCCAGGAGGCAGCTTCGTCATGTCGTCCATCCGCACATTTTGACACGCGAATTGACAAGGTAGATTGACGATGTCGAAAAAGACAAAGGCTCGTAAGTCCCTGACTGGCTTGGTTTCCCAATTCAATCAGTTACTTACGAGCCTTAAATTCTGGTCGGGGTGAGAGGATTCGAACCTCCGGCCTCTACGTCCCGAACGTAGCGCTCTACCAGGCTAAGCTACACCCCGATTTGGTACTGCAGATCACTCGATCCGGACTAATCCGGCGTGTCAGTCTCGATTAAGACTGCCTCGTCGTCGAGTAAGAACATAATTCTAGCAGGCTTTCTTTGTAAATGGAATCGGGAAACGAAGAAATTGCTGCGGCTGCGGCCTGCGCTTCCTGCTTCGCGCATTCGAGCGTGTGATCCAGCGCGCCGGAATGCGTGATGGCCTCGAAAATTTCGTCGAAGCGGTCCGTGCCGCCTTGTTCGATTGCCTCGCGCGCAAGCGCCGCCTGCTCGGGCGTGCCGCGTTCGATCAGATAGATGAGCGGCAGCGTAGGCTTGCCTTCACGCAGGTCGTCGCCAGCGTTCTTGCCCATCGATTCCGGCGTGCCCGTATAGTCGAGCCAGTCGTCCATGATCTGGAAGGCCGTGCCGATGCGCCGGCCGAATTCCGCTGCAGCCGCTTCCGTGGTCGCGTCGGCGCCCGCCAGCACGGCGCCCAACTGGGCCGCCGCCTCGAACAGCTTGGCCGTCTTGTAGCGGATCACCTGCATGTAGCGCGCTTCGTCGACGTCCGCGTCGTGCATGTTCAACAGCTGCAGCACTTCGCCTTCGGAAATGATGTTGGTCGCTTCCGAAAGAATCTCCATCACGCGCATCTTGCCCACGCCGACCATCATCTGGAACGAGCGGGAATACAGGAAGTCGCCGACCAGCACGCTCGCCGCATTGCCGAACAGCGCATTGGCCGTCTGGCGGCCGCGGCGCAGATCCGATTCGTCGACGACGTCGTCGTGCAGCAGCGTAGCCGTATGGATGAACTCGACGACGGCCGCCAGTTCGTGCCGATGCCCCGTCCTGTCGCCGAGCGCGCCTGCCACGAGCAACAGCAGCGCAGGCCGCAGACGCTTGCCTCCGGCACTGATGATGTACTCGGAGATCTGGTTGATCAGCATCACCTCGGACGCCAGACGGTGCCGGATGACGCGATTCACCTGCTGCATGTCTTCGGCGATCGGAGCGAGCAGATTTGCTGCGTTGGGGGTGGGGGTGGCGGTTGACGACATGGTGGCGAATTCGGGTAGTGCCGCGAATTATAAGGCGAACTGCGGCATTTCCGCGCCGGACACCATTTGTTCATGGTCGTTTTGATCCGTTTGCGGATGGATCGCCTGCATTTGTCGCGCGCGGGACGGGCGGTCGCGGTCGTTGTCAACTGATTTTGACCGCGCAGCTAACTCTATGTATAATCGAGGGTTTCCGCGCGTGGTGCGTGGGGAAAATGAATCCAGAGTGAGGTTTTCAATGTACGCGGTCATAAAAACCGGCGGCAAGCAGTATAAAGTTGCTGTCGGCGAAAAACTTAAAGTAGAACAGATACCGGCAGACATTGACGCTGAAATCACGCTCGACCAGGTTCTCGCAGTGGGCGAAGGCGAATCGATTAAGTTCGGTACGCCGCTGGTCAGTGGGGCTTCCGTCAAGGCTACCGTCGTGTCTCAAGGTCGTCACAAGAAAGTGACCATCTTCAAGATGCGTCGCCGGAAGCACTACCAGAAGCATGGCGGCCACCGCCAGAACTACACCGAACTGCGCATCGACGCGATCAACGCGTAAGCGCATCGGGCAAGGAGCTAACAAATGGCACACAAAAAGGCAGGCGGATCGTCCCGGAACGGCCGCGACTCCGAGTCGAAACGACTTGGCGTGAAAGTGTACGGCGGTCAGGCGATCCTGGCTGGCGGCATCATCGTGCGTCAACGCGGCACGCGTATGCACCCGGGTGACAACGTCGGCATCGGCAAGGATCACACCTTGTTCGCGCTGACGGACGGCCACGTCAAGTTCTCGACGAAGGGCGCCGGCAAGAAGCACATGGTCAACGTCGTCCCGGCTGCTGTCTGAGCTTAATCAGGCACGGGCTTCAGGACCGGAAAAAAGGCCCCGCGAAGTTTGCGGGGCCTTTTTGTTTGCAGGCTTTTCGGACTTCTGTTCGCACACCTGCATCCGTCGCGGCACGTCGTTGTCGCGATGGGACAAGAATCGGACTCAATCTGGCCATTCGGCCAATGGTGCACGCGCGCCACGCGCGGCAAAATAGCAATACCTACGGGACGGAGTAACGCATGAAGTTCATTGACGAAGCGAGGATTGAAGTCATCGCCGGCGACGGGGGAGATGGCAGCGCGTCGATGCGCCGCGAGAAGTTCGTCCCGTTCGGCGGTCCGGACGGCGGCGACGGCGGCCGCGGCGGCAGCGTCTTTGCGGTCGCAGACCGCAACATCAACACGCTGATCGACTACCGGTACGCGAAAAAACATCAGGCGCGCAACGGCGAAAACGGCCGCGGCTCGGATTGCTACGGCAAGGGCGGCGACGACATCACGTTGCGCATGCCCGTCGGCACGATCATCACGGATATGGATACGGGCGAGTTGATCGCCGACCTTACCGAGCACAACCAGACTGTGCAGATCGCGCAAGGCGGCTCGGGCGGCCTCGGCAACCTGCACTTCAAGTCCAGTACGAATCGCGCGCCGCGTCAGAAGACGGAAGGCAAGCCGGGCGAGCGCCGCATGGTGCGCCTCGAATTGAAGGTGCTCGCGGATGTCGGTTTGCTCGGCATGCCGAACGCGGGCAAGTCGACGTTCATTTCCTCGGTGTCGAACGCGAAGCCGAAAATCGCCGATTATCCGTTCACGACCCTTGCGCCGAATCTCGGCGTGGTGCGCGTCGGGCCGAGTCGCAGCTTCGTCATCGCCGACATTCCGGGGCTGATCGAAGGCGCGGCGGAAGGTGCTGGCCTGGGGCATCAGTTCCTGCGGCACTTGCAGCGCACGGGCTTGCTGCTGCATATCGTCGATCTTGCGCCGTTCGACGAATCGGTCGATCCCGTCGCGGAAGCGAAGGCGATCGTCAACGAACTGCGCAAGTACGACGAAGAGCTGTTCGGCAAGCCTCGCTGGCTGGTGCTGAACAAGCTCGACATGGTTCCCGAAGACGAGCGCGAAGCACGCGTCGCCAAATTCCTGAAAGACTTCGAATGGGACGGCCCCGTCTTCGAAATTTCGGCGCTCACGGGCCAAGGCTGCGAAAGCCTCTGCTACGCCGTGTACGACTACATCTCCGAGCATTCGGATGCGCACCGCGCGGCGGAAGCCGAAGATATGGCCGCTGACGTGCGCTTCCGGGAAGGGCAGGCGAGCGGCAGCGCGGGCGCGCCCGTCGAGCCGCAGGAGTAAACAGCCGTACCCTGGATGCCGGCGCACTCCCAGCATGCGCCGGCCTTACGAATCATCTTGGAGGCCGCGCACAATGCGTTCCGTTATCGCAGATTCCAGGCGATTGGTAGTGAAAGTCGGTTCGAGTCTCGTCACGAACGACGGGCGCGGGCTCGATCACGCGGCAATTGGCCGCTGGGCCGCGCAGATCGCCGCGCTGCGCGAGCAGGGCAAGGAAGTCGTGCTCGTCAGCTCGGGCGCGATCGCCGAGGGCATGCAGCGCCTTGGCTGGACCAGGCGTCCGCGTGAAATCGACGAACTGCAGGCAGCCGCCGCCGTGGGCCAGATGGGCCTCGCGCAGGTCTATGAAAGCCGTTTCGCCGAGCATTCCATTCGCACCGCGCAAATCCTGCTGACGCACGCCGACCTGGCCGATCGCGAACGCTATCTGAACGCGCGCTCCACGCTGCTGACGTTGTTGCGTCTGGGCGTGGTGCCGATCATCAATGAAAACGACACCGTCGTCACGGACGAAATCAAGTTCGGCGACAACGATACGCTCGGTGCGCTGGTGGCGAATCTGATCGAAGGCGATGCGCTGATCATCCTGACCGACCAGCAAGGTCTCTTCACCGCGGACCCGCGCAAGGACCCGGCCGCGACGCTCGTCCAGCAGGCCGATGCGGGCTTGCCGGAACTCGAGGCGATGGCGGGCGGCGCCGGCTCGAGCATCGGCCGCGGCGGCATGTTGACGAAAATTCTCGCGGCGAAGCGCGCGGCGCATAGCGGCGCGAACACGGTGATCGCAAGCGGCCGTGAGGCGGACGTACTGGCCCGGCTCGCATCGGGCGAGGCGATCGGCACACAGCTGATCGCGCGCACGGCTCGTATGGCTGCGCGCAAGCAGTGGATGGCCGATCATCTTCAGGTGCGCGGGCATGTCGTGATCGACGACGGCGCTGTCGAAAAGCTCACAGAAGGCGGCAAGAGTCTGCTGCCGATCGGCGTAGTCGGCGTGCAGGGCGCGTTCGCGCGCGGCGAGGTGATCGCGTGCCTGAGCCCGTCGGGGCGCGAGGTCGCGCGCGGGTTGACGAACTACAGCAGCGCGGAGACGAAGCTTATCCAGCGTCGTCCGAGCGGCGAGATTGAATCTGTGCTGGGTTACATGCTGGAGCCCGAACTCATCCATCGGGACAATCTGGTGCTGATCTAGACGCGCTCCCGTGCGCCAGGCTACAAAAAAGCCGTTCCATCGCAAGGTGGAACGGCTTTTTGTTGCGCCTGCATCGAGCCGGGTAGGCAGACGCGCGCAGATGACAGACCCGTCGTGTCAGCTTCCGCGAATCAACGTGCTGTTCACGCGCTTGTATCGGATATTGTTCAGAATCACATCCGCCTTGCCGACTGGCAACTTGCTCGAACAGAAAAAGTCCTGATACAGCGCTGCGTGATACGCGTTCAGATCGCCGTTTTCGATGCGCGACCAATCGTTTTCGACCGTGCGGTCCCAGCCGTCGTGATCGGCGTTGAGTCCCGCGTACAGCTTCCACGAGTAGTCTTCGCAGCGAATCCCTTCGTAGTTCACGTTGCGCGCGCCGCTCGGGCTCGTAATGACCACCGTGTAGCGAATTACGCCGTCGCTGTCGACCGTCAGCGATTTCCCATCGAGCGCGAACTGCAGCGGTGTGTTCTGCGAAACGTTGAACGGCAGCAGATCGCCGGGTTGCGGCATGGCCGGGAGCGTATCGACTTTCTTTTCGGTCCACGTCGACGGCCGGTCGAACAGATACTGAAAGTCGCTCTTGGGACCTTCAGACTTGGAAGCGTCAGACGGAGTGGGATTCTTGGTGCTCGAACAGCCAGCCAGCAGAACGCCCGCGGCGACGCACGCCACGGCGAAAGCAGATACTTTCAATGTGATTTCCTCGAAACGCCGGCGCAGCGTGTCTCACGCCGCACCGGCAGATGCGGCGTGGACAGCCGCTTAGCGTCAGTCGCGCAGACCCGGTGCCTGAACGGCCGCCGGATCTTCCGTCGACGAACAGTCAGACCCGATTGTCGCACGCAGCGTCGTCTCGACTACAAATGTCGTCGTGACGGTCGTCACGGACGCCGCGGACTCCATCGACGCCCCAGGTGGCGCATTCACCGACGACGCCATCCGTGGATAGCGCTGCCCGTGATGATGTCCACCTGGCCGCTCCGTGCGCGGCGCAGGACGCCGCAGGAAACGGGACAATTCCGTTAACGCCAGCTGATACACATCCCGCTTGAACTCGATCACACAGTCGAGCGGCACCCAGTACTCGTTCCAGCGCCAGGCATCGAACTCGGGGTGATCGGTCGCGCGCAAACAAATGTCGCAATCGCGTCCAACCATCCGGAGCAGGAACCAGATCTGCTTCTGGCCGCGGTAATGGCCGCGGACCTCACGCTTGATGAACTTGTCAGGCACCTCATAACGCAACCAGTCACGCGTGCGACCGATAACCTTGACGTGCTCCGGAAGCAGGCCGGTTTCTTCGTGCAATTCCCTGAACATCGCCTGCACGGGGGTCTCACCATACTTGATGCCCCCTTGCGGAAACTGCCAGGAATGTTCACGCAGACGCTTGCCCCAAAACACCTCGTTGTGAGCGTTCAAGAGGATGATGCCGACGTTCGGGCGAAAGCCTTCACGATCCAGCATACAACCACCTTCGAATCCTTTAAAATTGCTTTGATTATAAACAGATAACGGGTCCGACGCACCGCCTCGCACCAGATTGGCGCGATTGCCCGCAACAAGCCTCGTCCGTCGCCTCGAAAGCCGCTTTCCGGCGCTTTTGGCACGTCGTTGGACAAATGCCCGCGCATGCGACAATCGCTTTTCGGCCTGTCACAGCGTGCGCGGACATGATCTGGCGCTCAGGCGCGCGAACCCATCGTCTTACCCTTTCGGGCGGCCCCTTTGGTCCGCCGCTTTTGGAAAATTCTGAATGAAAGCCTCCCGATTCTTTATTGGCACCCTGAAGGAAGCGCCCGCCGACGCGGAAATCGTCAGTCACAAGCTCATGGTGCGGGCCGGGATGATCCGGCGCGTCGCTGGCGGCATCTACAACTATCTGCCAATTGGCTTGCGTTCGATCCGTAAGGTGGAAGCGATCGTGCGCGAGGAAATGAACCGTGCAGGCGGGATCGAACTGCTGATGCCGGCTGTGCAGCCGGCGGAGCTGTGGCAGGAATCGGGCCGCTGGGAAAAATATGGTCCCGAACTGCTGCGCTTCAAGGACCGCAAGCAGACCGACTTCGTGATCGGACCGACGCACGAAGAAGTCGTGACGGATATCGCGCGTAACCAGATCAAGAGCTACCGTCAGCTGCCCGTGAACTTCTATCAGATCCAGACGAAGTTCCGCGACGAAATCCGTCCGCGTTTCGGCGTGATGCGCGGCCGTGAGTTCATCATGAAGGACGCGTATTCGTTCGATAAGGACGCGGACGGCCTGAAAGAGTCGTATCGCAAGATGTACGACGCCTATGTGCGCATCTTCACGCGCCTCGGCCTCGACTTCCGCGCGGTCGCGGCGGACAACGGCTCGATCGGCGGCAGTGGCTCGCATGAATTCCACGTGATCGCCGATACGGGCGAAGACGATATCGCTTACTGCCCGACGTCGGATTTCGCATCGAACGTCGAAGCGGCTGAAGCGCTGCCGCTGATCGCCGAACGCGCTGCGCCGAAGGAAGCGTTGAAGAAGACGCCGACGCCGGGCAAGGCCAAGTGCGAAGCCGTCGCCGAATATCTGGACATTCCGCTCGAAAAGACCATCAAGTCGATCATCCTCGCCACCGAAAACGAAGGCGCAGAGCCGACCATCTGGCTGCTGATGCTGCGCGGCGACCACGATCTGAACGAGATCAAGGTCAACAAGCTGCCGGGTCTCGCCGAGTTCCGCTTCGCGACGGAAGAAGAGATTGTGGAGTGGTTCGGCACGCCGCCGGGCTACCTCGGGCCGATCAACACGAAGAAGCCGGTCAAGGTGATCGCGGACCGCACGGTCGCGAACATGAGCGACTTCGTGGTCGGCACGAACGAGGTCGATTTCCACACGACGGGCGTCAACTGGGGCCGCGATCTGCCCGAGCCGGTCGTCGCGGATATCCGCAACGTGAAGAAGGGCGACCCGTCGCCGGACGGCAAGGGCGTGATCGACATTTGCCGCGGCATCGAGGTCGGCCACGTGTTCCAACTCGGCACCAAGTATTCGGAAGCGATGAACGCGACGTGCCTCGACGAATCCGGCAAGCCGCAGCCGATGCAAATGGGCTGTTACGGCATCGGCGTCACGCGTATTCTCGGCGCGGCGATCGAGCAGAACTTCGACGACAAGGGCATCATCTGGCCGGAATCGATCGCGCCGTTCGAAGTCGTGCTGTGCCCGATGGGCTACGACCGCAGCGACGCCGTGCGCGAGCAGGCGGACAAGCTGCACGACGAGCTGACGGCAGCGGGCATCGACGTGATTCTCGACGATCGCGGCGAGCGTCCGGGCGTGATGTTCGCGGACTGGGAACTGATCGGCGTGCCGCACCGTCTGGTCATCGGCGATCGTGGCCTGAAGGACGGCAAGCTCGAGTACCAGGGCCGCCGCGACGCAGAAGCCACGCTGTTGCCCGTCGAAGGCGCGGCGCAGGTCGTGATCGACAAGATCAACGCAGCGCTTGCGCGCTGACGGGAGCGGACGGTGGAGTACAACTTCCTGTCCGCGACCATCCTGCTGATACTCATCACTGATCCACTCGGCAACATCCCGCTCTTCATCAACTGCCTGCGGGGTGTTGCGCCTCACCGGCGCATCCGCGTGATTCTGCGCGAAGTCGCCATCGCCTTCGTGATCCTGCTGGTCTTCATGCTGGTCGGCGACCGCTTTCTGCGGATGATGAGCCTAACGGATCTGTCATTGCGCATCGGCGGCGGCATTGTGCTGTTCCTGATCGCGCTGCGGATGATCTTCCCGCATCCCGACGGCCCGTTCGGCGCGGACACGCGGGCCGCCGAGCCGATGATCGTGCCGCTCGCGATACCCGCGCTCGCCGGTCCGTCGGCGCTGGCGACGGTGATGCTGCTGACATCGCAGGCGCCGAGCAAGATGTTCGAGTGGATGGCGGCGCTGACGGTGACGATGATCGTCTGCGCGATCGTGCTGGTGCTCGCGGAGCGCATCCAGCAATGGCTCGGCGAGCGCACGGTGACGGCGTTCGAGCGGCTGATGGGTCTCGTGCTCGTCGCGATTTCGGTGGAGATGATGCTCGGCGGCATCCGCACTTTCGTGCATCAGCTCGACAAATAGCGGTTCAACAAAAAAGCGACCCCGGGAGGTCGCTTTTTTTATCCACGGCGAACAGGGAAGCGTCAGGCGCCTTCCGTCAGCGCGCGGATAGTCGGCAGATTGCGCCAGTAGCCTTTCGCGTCCATCCCGCAGCCGAACACATAGCGGTCGGGCACTTCGAAACCGCAGAAATCCGGGTGCAGCGGCTTCGCCTTCTGAAGGATCTTCTCGCACAGCACGGCGCTCATGAAGCGCTTCGCGCCCATATCCATGATGCGGTCGCGGATCGCGGCCATCGTCTCGCCTTCATCGAGGATGTCGTCGAGCACGAGCACGACGCGGTCCTTCACGGAACCCGAAGGCGCGACGCGCCATTGCATCTCGGCGCTGCCCTTGATCGCGTTGCGATAGCGGGTGAGGTGGATGTAGTCGAACTCGAGCGGGAAATCGAGGTGCGGCAGCAGCATGCCTGTGAACACCGCCGCGCCGCCCATCACCGACAGCACGAGCGGAAAGTCTTCGGCCATCTCGGCGCGGATCGCGTCGGCCATGTGGCTGATGGAGGCGTTGACGTCGCTGGCCGAAACGATTTCTTCGGAGTGACTGAAAATGTGGAGAGCTTCTTCGCGATTCATGACGTCGGACGGGCGGTAACTGTATACATAGTGTGAAAGACAACGACCCTGCGCGCTACAGCATATACCCGCGTCTGGTTCGGCATACGCGCCGGGCCGTGGTGGCCGCCGCGCGCTCGCATTTGCCGGCGAGCGCACAGCGGCCGGCAAGGATCAGCGCATGCCCGGCAACATGCCCTTCATGCCGCGCATCATTTTCTGCAGATTGCCGCCCTTGAGCTTTTTCATCATCGTGCGCATCTGGTCGTACTGGTTCAGCAGGCGGTTGACTTCCTGCACCTGCACGCCCGCGCCCGCGGCAATGCGGCGCTTGCGCGTCGCCTTGATCAGATCGGGCTTCGCGCGCTCCTGCGCGGTCATCGAGTTGATGATGCCTTCCATGCGGCGCATCTGCTTTTCGGCCTGGCCCATGTCGGCATTCGACGCGGCCTGCTGGAACTGCGCGGGCAGCTTGTCCATCAGCGACGACAGACCGCCCATCTTCTTCATCTGTGAAAGCTGCGCGCGGAAATCGTTCAGATCGAAATCGCCGCCTTTCTTGACCTTGTCGGCGAGCTTCTGCGCGGCTTGAACGTCGACGCCGCGCTGCGCTTCCTCGACGAGCGCGAGAATGTCGCCCATGCCGAGAATCCGGTTCGCCATGCGGTCCGGATAGAAGATTTCGAGGCCGTCGAGCTTTTCCGCCACGCCGACGAACTTGATCGGCTTGCCCGTCACGTGACGCACGGACAGCGCCGCGCCGCCGCGCGAATCGCCGTCGAGCTTGGTCAGCACGACGCCCGTGAGCGGCAGAGCGTCGTTGAAGGCTTTGGCGGTGTTCACGGCGTCCTGACCGAGCATCGCGTCGACGACGAACAGCGTTTCGGCCGGATTCAGTTCCTTATGCAGCGCGGTGATCTCGTTCATCATCGCTTCGTCGATACCGAGACGGCCGGCCGTGTCGACGAGCAGAACGTCGTGATAGTGGCGCTTCGCCCAGTCGACGGCGGCGCGCGCGATTTCGACGGGCTTCTGGTCCGGCTGCGACGGGAAGAAGTCGGCGCCGACCTGTTCGGTCACCGTCTTCAACTGCGCGATAGCGGCGGGGCGGTACACGTCGCACGACACCGTCAGTACTTTCTTCTTGTACTTCTCGCGCAACAGCTTTGCGAGCTTGCCGACCGTGGTCGTCTTACCCGCGCCCTGCAGGCCGGCCATCAGGATGACGGCGGGCGGCGTGACGGCGAGATCCAGTTCGACGGCCTTGCCTTCGTAGTCGCCGCCGATCACGGCCGTCAGCTCGCGCTGCACGACGCCGACCAGGGCCTGACCCGGCGACAGGCTGGCGATCACTTCCTCGCCGAGCGCCTTTTCCTTCACCTTCGCGATGAAGTCGCGCACGACGGGCAGCGCCACGTCCGCTTCGAGGAGTGCGAGGCGCACTTCGCGCAGCATCTCCTGGGTATTCGCCTCGGTGAGCCGGGCTTCGCCGCGCAGCGTCTTGACGACGCGCGCCATCCGTTGAGTGAGGTTGTCGAGCATGGGGGGCGATGAGCAGTGCGGCCGGCTCCGTCACCGCGCGAGACCGGCGGACTTTGGAGGGCCTGGTGTAAACTTCGAATATGGATATTGTACTGTATGCCCTCACTGCGCTCCTGTACGGCGGTCTCGCCGTCGCGGGCTGGCGCGCGCACCGGCAGGCGGCGGCCGCGCCGCTGATCGGGAGCGTGTCGCCGCTGTCTCCCGCTGCGCCGCTGCCGGCGGGCGGGCGAGGGCTGGCGGCCGCCTCCGCCGGCATGTCGATTACCACGCGCGTCGTGCTTCTCGTCGCGCTGCTCGCGCATGGCGTGCTGCTGCACACCACCATTTTCCCGCACGACGCGATGGTGTTCGGCTTCGCGTTCGCGCTGTCCGCGATGTTCTGGCTCGGCGCGGGCATCTACTGGATCGAGAGTTTCTTTTTCCCGCTCGACGGCTTGCGTCTGCTCGTGCTGCCGCTCGCGTGCATTGCGTCGCTGCTGCCGCTCGTGTTCAACGGCGTGCACGTGCTGTCGTACGCAGCCGATCCGCTGTTCAAGCTGCACTTCCTGATCGCCAACGTTGCCTACGGTCTGTTCGTGATCGCCGCGCTGCATGCGGTGCTGATGCTGCTGGTCGAGCGGCGTCTGCACGCGATGCGCGGCGGCGGCGGTCTTACGCGGCAGAGCGCCGCGAGCAACGACGGCTGGCTGTCGAGCTGGCTCGACACGCTGCCGCCGCTCCTCACGCTGGAGACGCTGCTGTTCCGTCTGATCGGCGCGGGTTTCGTGCTGCTCACGCTGACGCTGGTCTCGGGCATCCTGTTCAACGAACAATTGCTCGACCGCGCGCTGCAGCTCGATCACAAGACTGTCTTCGCGCTGCTGTCGTGGATCATGTTCGGCGCGCTGCTGACGGCGCGCAAAGTGTCGGGTTGGCGCGGCCGCGCGGCATTGCGCTGGGTGCTCGCGTCGTTCGTCGCGCTGCTGCTTGCGTATGTCGGCAGCCGTTTTGTCTTCGAGGTGCTGTTGCACCGCCCTGTGGTCTGAGTGTCATGCGACAAATTTTTCTGCTGATTCTGTTGTTCATCGTTGGCCAGTGGCTGGTGAAGGCGCTGCGTCGCGCCGACGCAGCGCGCACGTCGGCGCGCACGGGAGCGGGCGGCGACGCCGGCGCGAATGCGCGCTCGGGCGCGCGCGCCAATGGTCACGCGAGCGGTACTGCGAACGGCAAGCCCGCAGGCCAGCTCGCCGAGCCGATGATCCGTTGCGCCCAATGTGGCGTGCATGCGCCGAAGAGCGATTCCGTGCTCGTCGCGGGCCAGACGTTCTGCTCGCACGATCACGCGCAGCGTTACGCCACCCGCCCGACGGGTCGCGACGCGCGATGACGGGCCACGCCACCGCGCGTTTCACCGTCGATGCAACCGGCTGGGTCAACGAAGCGCGCAAGCTGCCGTCGCCCAATTTCGAGGTGCGGCCAAATGGCGCGCGTCCAACGCTGATCGTCGTCCACAACATCAGCCTGCCGCCGAACGAATTCGGCGGTACGGGCATCACCGATCTATTCCTTAACCGGCTCGATTGCGACGCGCATCCGTACTACGACGCGCATCTGCGCGACGTGCGGGTGTCCGCGCATTTCGTGATCCATCGCGACGGCGCGCTGGAACAGTACGTATCGTGCGACGAACGTGCGTGGCACGCGGGCGCGTCCAGCTTCTTCGGACGCGAGCGCTGCAACGACTTTTCGATCGGCATCGAGCTCGAAGGCAGCGACGCATCGCCGTTCGAAGCGGCGCAATACGCGACGCTCGCGCCGCTCGTGCAGGCGCTCGCGGCGCACTACGCGATCGAAGCGCTCGCCGGCCACTCGGACATCGCGCCGGGACGCAAGACCGATCCCGGTCCGCACTTCGACTGGCCGCGTCTGCAGCGCGACACCGCGCTCGCCGATCAGTACTTCCCCTATCTGCATCCGTCGACGCGCGCGCCGATAACGCCGTAAGCGCGTGAATTTTTCTGCGCGGTATCCAACAGACGGTGCAAGCGCATTGTGAATGCGCGTCTCTTCCCCGACAGCTTTTTCCGACGCGGGCATCGCAAAAGTCAAGATCATCAGACCAAATAAAAGAATTTGCGATGGCGGTTCAGTACACTATACTTCGTGCCGTTAATCAGTTTTTGCACAAGATGTTGTGTTTCAGGCGGCGCCCCGCTCCATGAGCATGGCGCCGTCGGCATTACCGGCACTGAAAAACCTGATGCGGCGCAACCAGTTACGAGAACCGGTGCGTCGGCAAATTCGAAGAAAAGGCGCAGCCAAGTGATCGCGACACACACAACGTTGAAGTACGTCCCGACGGATCTGTCGCATCCGGCCTCTCTGTTGCAAGGTTCCCGCTGTTCCTCTTCTTCATCCTCATCGCATGCGTCCGGGGTGGCGCAGCGTTTGTACTAATCCGCGGTAACTCCGCACTATTCCAAGACCAGGAGCTTTGCACATGCAAACCACCGACAACGTGACGACCCGGTTCGAAGGCGCACCCGCTGGCCGCCCCGAAGCGCTCGCACAGGGCGCAGCAGCGCTCGCGCCGCAGACGAGCTACGCCGACTACAAGGTGATCCGTCGCAATGGCAGCGTGGTGTCGTTCGAGCCTTCGAAAATCGCCATCGCCGTGACGAAGGCGTTTCTGGCCGTCAACGGTGGTCAGGGCGCGGCGTCGGCACGCGTTCGCGAACTGGTCGAGCAACTCACGCAGAACGTCGTGCGCGCGCTGGTGCGCAGCCGCCCGAACGGCGGCACGTTCCATATCGAAGACATTCAGGATCAGGTCGAACTCGCGCTGATGCGCACGGGCGAGCACAACGTCGCGCGTGCTTACGTGCTGTACCGCGAGAAGCGCAGCCAGGAACGCAGCCATGAGCCGGAAGTCACGGCAGGTGCGTCGGGCCTGAACGTGACCGACAACGGCATCACGCGTCCGCTGGATATGGCAGCGCTGCGCGGCATCATCGAATCCGCCTGCGCGAATCTGGGCGACGCAGTGAGCGCCGAGCCGATCGTCACGGAAACGATCAAGAACCTGTACGACGGCGTGCCGATGAGCCAGGTCTACGACTCGGCCATCCTCGCTGCGCGCACGATGATCGAAAAGGACCCGGCCTACAGCCAGGTGACGGCTCGCATCCTGCTGCACACGATCCGCCGCGAGATCCTCGAAGAGGAAGTCACGCAAGCCGAAATGGGCGAGCGCTATGCCGAGTACTTCCCGCTCTTCATCAAGCGTGGCGTGCAGGCCGAACTGCTCGACGACAAGCTGCTGCAGTTCGACCTGAAGCGCCTGGGCGCCGCGCTCGACGCGAACCGCGACCTGCAGTTCGGCTACCTCGGCCTGCAGACGCTGTATGACCGCTACTTCCTGCACGCCGACGGCACGCGCATCGAAATGCCGCAGGCATTCTTTATGCGTGTCGCGATGGGTCTGTCGCTGAACGAGATCGACCGCGAAGCGCGCGCGATCGAGTTCTACAACGTGCTGTCGTCGTTCGACTTCATGTCGTCGACGCCGACGCTGTTCAACTCGGGCACGCGCCGCTCGCAACTGTCGTCGTGCTACCTGACGACGGTCGACGACGACCTCGACGGCATCTACGAAGCGCTGAAGGAAAACGCGCTGCTGTCGAAGTTCGCGGGCGGTCTGGGCAACGACTGGACGCGCGTGCGCGCGCTCGGCTCGCACATCAAGGGCACCAACGGCAAGTCGCAAGGCGTCGTGCCGTTCCTGAAGGTCGTCAACGACACGGCCGTCGCCGTGAACCAGGGCGGCAAGCGCAAGGGCGCGGTGTGCGCGTACCTGGAATCGTGGCACCTCGACATCGAAGAATTCCTCGAGCTGCGCAAGAACACGGGTGACGACCGTCGCCGCACGCACGACATGAACACGGCGAACTGGATTCCCGACCTGTTCATGAAGCGTGTCCACGAAGGCGGCGACTGGACGCTGTTCTCGCCGTCCACCTGCCCGGACCTGCACGACCTGTTCGGCGCCGACTTCGAGAAGGCCTACACGGCTTACGAAGAGAAAGCGGCGCGCGGCGAGATCAAGCTGTTCAAGAAGATCCCGGCGGCGCAACTGTGGCGCAAGATGCTGGGCATGCTGTTCGAAACGGGCCATCCGTGGATCACGTTCAAGGATCCGTGCAATGTGCGCTCGCCGCAGCAGCATGTCGGCGTGGTCCACTCGTCGAACCTCTGCACGGAAATCACGCTGAACACGAGCGACACTGAAATCGCCGTCTGCAACCTCGGCTCGGTGAACCTCGTCGCGCATCTGAAGGAGCAGGCCGACGGCACGGTGGCGCTCGACCACGACAAGCTGAAGCGCACGATCAGCGTCGCGATGCGCATGCTCGACAACGTGATCGACATCAACTACTACGCGGTCGCGAAGGCGCGTAACTCGAACCTGAAGCACCGTCCGGTCGGCATGGGCATCATGGGCTTCCAGGATTGCCTGCACGTGCTGCGCACGCCGTACGCCTCGCAGGAAGCCGTCGAGTTCGCCGACCGTTCGATGGAAGCCGTCTGCTACTACGCATACTGGGCGTCGACGGAACTGGCGGAAGAGCGCGGCCGTTACGCGACCTACCGCGGCTCGCTGTGGGATCGCGGCATCCTCCCGCAGGACACGCTGAAGCTGCTCGAGGAAGCGCGCGGCGGCTACATCGAAGTCGATTCGAGCGAATCGATGGACTGGGCGTCGCTGCGCTCGCGCATCGCGACGTACGGCATGCGTAACTCGAACTGCGTCGCGATCGCCCCGACGGCGACGATCTCGAACATCATCGGCGTGTCTGCATGTATCGAGCCGACGTTCCAGAACCTGTATGTGAAGTCGAACCTGTCGGGCGAATTCACGGTGGTGAACGACTACCTCGTGCGTGATCTGAAGGCGCGCGGCCTGTGGGACGAAGTGATGGTCGCCGACCTGAAGTACTTCGACGGCTCGCTGTCGCGCATCGACCGCGTGCCGGGCGACCTCCGCGCGATCTACGCGACCGCGTTCGAAGTCGATGCAACGTGGCTGGTCGAAGCGGCGTCGCGCCGTCAGAAGTGGATCGACCAGGCGCAGTCGCTCAACATCTACATGGCAGGCGCGTCAGGCAAGAAGCTCGACGAGGTCTACAAGCTCGCGTGGCTGCGCGGCCTGAAGACGACGTACTACCTCCGCACGATGGCGGCGACGCACGTCGAGAAGTCGACGGTCGCGCACGGCGCGCTGAACGCAGTGCCGTCGAGCGACGGCGGCGCGGGTGGTGCCGGCGGCGCGGCGGGCGGCTTCGGCGTCGGCGGCGGTGTGGGTTCGTCGGGTGTGACGGGCGGCTTCCAGGCATCGGCGGCGGTGGCAGTCGAGGCTGCGCCGGAAGCGGATGGTCCCGTGTGCATGATGCGTCCGGGCGATCCTGGCTTCGAAGAGTGCGAAGCCTGCCAGTAAGCGCAACGCTTCATATAGTAGTGAGTCAGCCGCCGGCGCTCGCCGGCGGTAGCAGCAGACAGGCAGCAAATCAGCAGCAAGCGATGAGCGGAGTCGGCCGAACGCACCGCTCATCGCGACACGAAGCCAGCGTGGCGCTCGTGGCAGTCGCAACAGAGAAGCACGCGACGCAACGAGGAACATCGCGTGCTACACCTCAGCGACATGTGCGAGAAAACCCTGAACGGCGCTCGCATGATGAAGGCGTAGCGCGAGCGACGAGATGCCGATGCATCGCGCGCCCAACGCGCTTCGCACGACACGCGCAACGCAAGCGAAGCAGCAACGTTTCGAGTTCGGAACAACGCAGAAGCAACGCATACGCATCACTGAAGCAACGCGCTTTCGATCGTGCATCGCGCTTCATCGACACACGTTTCGATCGAATCGCAACGCGTGACCTTCACACACCAATGAACAAAGTGTTGTATGTAGGTCGCAACGCGATTCGAAAACAGGATTTTTCATGAGCGGACCCTTTTAACGCTCGTGAAAAGATGGTACAAACCGATCTAAATTGATGGTGACATTTATGCTCAACTGGGATGACGAGATCACTGCCGTAACTCCCTCGAGTGCTTCGCAACAAAACGTGTTGCGCAACGCTGCGGGAACGGCCGTCGGTTCGCAAGTCGAAACGCGTTCCGCTCATCAAGCTCCCTCGGCTCAAAACATCTTCGCGAACGACTTCGCAGTCGCTCCGCCGGCACAGACCAACTCGCCGGCAGTCGCTTCCGAAGCGCGCGTGAATGTCGCCGACAAACGCATCATCAACGGCCAGACCGACGTCAATCAGCTGGTGCCGTTCAAGTACAAGTGGGCGTGGGAGAAGTACCTCTCCGGTTGCGCGAACCACTGGATGCCGCAAGAAATCAACATGTCGCGCGACATCGCGCTGTGGAAAGACCCGAACGGTCTGACCGAAGACGAGCGCCGCATCGTCAAGCGCAACCTCGGCTTCTTCGTGACGGCCGACTCGCTCGCCGCGAACAACATCGTCCTCGGTACGTACCGCCACATCACGGCGCCCGAATGCCGCCAGTTCCTGCTGCGCCAGGCGTTCGAAGAGGCGATCCACACGCACGCATACCAGTACATCGTCGAGTCGCTCGGTCTCGACGAGGGCGAAATCTTCAACGCGTACCATGAAGTCGCGTCGATTCGCGCCAAAGACGAATTCCTGATTCCGTTCATCCACACGCTGACCGACCCGGCCTTCAAGACGGGTACGCTCGAGGCAGACCAGAAACTCCTCAAGTCGCTGATCGTGTTCGCGTGCGTGATGGAAGGGCTGTTCTTCTACGTCGGCTTTACGCAAATCCTGGCGCTCGGCCGCCAGAACAAGATGACGGGCGCGGCGGAACAGTACCAATACATCCTGCGTGACGAGTCGATGCACTGCAACTTCGGCATCGACCTGATCAACCAGATCAAACTCGAAAACCCGCATCTTTGGACGGCTGAGTTCCGCGCGGAGATCCGCGAAATCTTCAAGGCTGCGGTCGACCTCGAATATCGCTACGCAGAAGACACGATGCCGCGCGGGGTGCTCGGCCTCAATGCGTCGATGTTCAAGAGCTATTTGCGCTTCATCTGCAACCGCCGTTGCCAGCAGATCGGTCTCGATCCGCTGTTCCCGAACGAGGAAAACCCGTTCCCGTGGATGAGCGAGATGATCGACCTGAAGAAGGAGCGCAACTTCTTCGAGACTCGGGTTATCGAATATCAGACCGGTGGCGCGCTGTCCTGGGAATAACCCAACGCGTCGCATATGTATTTGATGGGGTTGCCGCTGGCTGTGCCGCGGCAAGTTTGGTGAGGAGCATGACCGCCTGATGCAGAGCGTGCCCGGTGCGCCGTGGATTACCACGGCCTATAAAGATCACAGGCACTTTGCGAACCCTTCAGTGGGATGGGCAAACTTCCCCCCGGAAAAAGCCGTTCGCTACAGAGCGAGCGGCTCGATCAAACGATTCGCGGCGTCGAGATCCGGCGCCGACTGGACTTGGCGCGCTGTGCCCGATGGCACGGCGCGCCTTACCGTATTCATTAGCGTAAGCGCGCTGGAGCTGCGTACGCCGATGAATAGCCCGCTTCGCAGTGGCCGCCGTGAGAAGCGTCCGCGGGAAGCGGGTTTTGACGAAGGGTGTAGTTTGAACTGACTCTCATCTGAAAACCTGAAGGAGAAAATGATGGCACTCGCCAAGAAGAAACCGGCAGCCAAGAAGGCTGCAGCGAAGAAGGTCGTTGCGAAGAAGGCTGCTCCGGCGAAGAAGGCAGCGGTGAAGAAGGTTGCCGTGAAGAAGGTCGCTGCGAAGAAAGTCGCCGTGAAGAAGGTTGCAGCGAAGAAGGCTGCACCGGCGAAGAAGGCAGCTGCGAAGAAGGTCGCAACGAAGAAGGTTGCAGCGAAGAAAGTCGCCGTGAAGAAGGTTGCTGCGAAGAAGGCAGCACCGGCGAAGAAGGCTGCAGCGAAGAAGGTTGCGGCGAAGAAAGTCGCCGTGAAGAAGGTTGCTGCGAAGAAGGCAGCGCCGGCGAAGAAGGCTGCAGCGAAGAAGGCCGCAGCGAAGAAGGCGCCTGCGAAAAAGGCTGCCGCCAAAAAGGCTGCGCCTGCGAAGAAGGCTGCCGCGAAGAAGGCCGCTGCGCCTGCGAAGAAGGCTGCCCCTGCGAAGAAGGCTGTTGCGAAGAAGGCAGCACCTGCTCCGGCTGCGCCCGCTGCTTCGACGGCGCCGGCTGCTACGGTGAAGACGGCTCTGAACCCGGCTGCAGCATGGCCGTTCCCGACGGGCAGCCGTCCGTAAGAAGTGACGCACGTGAGTGCGTCGGTTGATTGAGTGGCGATTGTTGCTCGATCAGCGTTGATCCCGTCGCCGGGTGACTGGTGGCGGGATTTTTTGCTTTTTGCTTTTGGTTTTGGTTTGTCTTCGACGATGGGTTCTGTTGTGGCTGGGGCATTTGCTGGGTTGCTCTTGCTCGCGCTTTTGCTTTCGCTGGCATCCGCGAATTGTTAGCGTGCTTCGGGCGTCGCCGTTTGGTGTTTTGGCCTTTTCGCTGGCATCCGCGATTCGTTAGCGTGCTTCACGCGTTGCCCCTGTGCGGGG